>JBFIJP010000010.1:0-22780 GCA_041600695.1 Thermoplasmatota archaeon
GCGCAACTGATCGCACAGGAGCGCATGCACCTGGATGCAGTGGAGGACGCGCTGGAGGACGTTGGTGAGGAACTGGCCGACCGGGGTGCCTTGGAGCGCTTCGTGGTCGGGGAGCCCCTGCCCGTCGCCGTCGGGCGCGCCATCGCCGAGCAGACCCTGCTGCCAGAGATCGAATTCGAATTCGAGCCGGGCACGCGACCGCGCCCCCGCGTCCCCAGCGTCGAAGCCCCCGAGGTCGAGGTCGTCCCGACCAGATCCTGGCGCCGCTGGCTGGGCCTGGAGCGCCCCCGTCGCCCAGCCCGGCCCCGGGAGGTGCCTGAGTGGCGACGCCGGCTCCCGCAGCCGCTCGTCGAGCAGGTCGCGCCAGACGAGGCCTACCGCATCCAGCGCGACCTATCCGTCTATTTCCTTCTGATTCTGGCCGCCGAACTGGTCACGGCGAACTGGCTCGGTTACGCCGCCCTGGAGAACAACCAGATCGCCCGCATCATCGGTGTGGTCATGCACGTTTTGCTGGCTGGTGCCCTGCTGAGCCACGGTTACGTTCACGCACGCGACGCACGCACACCGTTCGGATCGTTGCTGGTGGCGGCGTCCCTGGCGCCCCTGACAAGGCTCTTCAGCCTAGCGTTGCCTCCTGTGGACTTCACGTTCACCCAGTACTTCACACTCCTGGCCATTCCGCTTTATATTGTCCTGATCGGGGTCATGCGGGCGCAGAAGCTGGGGCTTGGCCAAGTCAACCTGCGCCTTCCCCAGGCATCCTCCTTCGGGCTGGAAATCATGGTCATCGTCGTGTCGGCGGCCGCCGGCATCATTGAATATTCCCTGCTGCGGCCGGACAGCCGGTTCGGCGGCTTCGGGATCGGTACGATTGCGGCGCCCATGCTCGCCTTGTTTATGGTGAGTGCTTTCGAGGAAATCCTGTACCGGGGCATCCTGCAGCGCCACGCCGTGCGTGTCTTCCCGCCGCAGGTCGCCATCGGCATGGTGTCCCTGCTGTTTGCCGCCATGCAGGTTGGCAACCAGTCCCTGGGGGCGCTCGCCGTTGCCTTCGCGATGGGCATGTTCTATGGCAACGTGGTGCTTCGAACCCGCAGCCTGACGGGCGTCATCATCGGTCACACCCTCCTGAACATCATTCTCTTCGTGGTGGCGCCGCAGTTGTTCGGATGATGCGCCGCGGGTTCGCTCGGGCGCCTTGCCAACTTTCAACGCCGGATGCTACCGCAGCGCTCCGGCAGCTTCCGCAACGGTGGCGCAACGGTCCTGCGACGCGGCCACGGCGCAGCGAGAGCGCCCCGCCGCAGCCAAGCCCGGTCCCAACTCCGGGCGTCGCCCCATAGCGACCGCACGGCACCCTTTTCGGCATGCAGGCTGTGCAGTAGCTGTGGCCAAGGCCAACCATGGGGGAATGGACGCATGCTGACTAGCGGCAGCGGCGTTCCCCAGAACGTGGTCACAACCGGCGGCGACTCGGTGGGTCCGTCGGCCCCGTTCCTGCCCGGCCTCGAACCCGGCCAGGCCGAGAACGTCCTCGTCGGACCGGACCTGGCGTCCAATCTCATCGGCGGCATCGCCGTCGCGACACTGGTTCTCTTCCTCGTCGCCCGCGAGATGCTTCTCTCCTTCATCCAGCAGGAGTCCCTGAACCCGGAACGCCGGGCCCTTCTGCTGCGGCTGCAAACGCTCCTGCACGGCCTGCAGGCGCCCATCGCGGCGCTGGTCTCGGTGGCGGCAGTGCTGGTGGTCCAGGCGCTCAGGTGAACGCAGCCCGCTCGCTGAAGGTTTAAGCAAGCGCCTGTTGGGCCCAGTGTGAAGCGGCGCTTCGACGACTACCCCCTGGATATGGTGCTGCTTGCAGTCGCCGTCCTTGTTGCGGGCGTCGCAGTGGCCCTCGACTGGAAGTTCCTGCGCCTGCTCGTGGGTGCCCCGCTGGTCCTGTTTCTGCCAGGTTACTGCCTGGTTTTCCTGCTTTTTCCGGAGCGCCGCTTGCGGGACGAGGAGGCAGCTCAGGACCTCCAGGACCAGGCATCCGGTGCTACCACCGAGCAGGATCTGGACCGGTTGGACTACCAGATGAGGCGCCAGCGGGGCGTGCTTTCGGGCATCGAGCGCGCGGCCGTGAGTACCGGGGCGTCCCTGTGCCTGGTCGGCCTGGCCGGCATCGCCCTGGACATTGTTGGCGTTGGCGTCTTCCTGATCCCGTACGCGGGTCTGCTGCTTGGCTTGTCGGCCATCCTGGCCGCCGCCGGCATCTGGCGCTGGTACCGTCTGCCAAGCCAATTCCGCTGGGCCCTGGAAATCGACATCACTCCCCAAACGCTGGGACGGACCCCCGCCGTGCGTGTTCTATCCGTCGTCCTTCTGGTCACCGCCGTGGCCGCCGGCGCGACCGTGTTCGACGCCCTCGTGGACCCGGACCCGCCCGGCCGGACCCGTGTGTACCTGCTGGGGCAACTGGGGGACGCACGCTGCTACCCGAGCGTGTGGGAGGAAGGGCATTACCGGGCCAGCCTCAGCGCCTCCGAGCGCGACTGCCCTCCCGAGGTGGGCGATGTCATCGTTGGCTTGGGCAACCTCGAAGGCCGAACCACCGAGTATTGGGTGCAACTCGTTTGGTCGCAGGGCTATGACCCGCACAACAAAACGGCGCCCGCCACCGTCCGCCTCCTCGACGGCTGGAACCTGACGGTTGAACCCCACCCGGGCGCCGACCATTACACGGAGTACGGCCCCGGCGCCGAACGGGTGGTCACGATCCCGCAGCCACCTGGAAACGGAACGTGGCGACTGGACTTCCAGGTCTACCGGGCGCCGCCGCCGCCGGTCGAGGTGTCCGCGGATTACCTCTTGTCACCGTACGTTCGCGCCCACCTCACCATTCAGGTGGCGTAGGGCGGTCAGGGACTGGCGCGGCCCAATCGGGCACCTGGGACATCGGGCCCGTGGCACCCAGCGGCGGCCCACCAGCTGCGCCGCAGCCCGCGCTGGAACAGCGTGCTGGCAACACCTCCCAGAATCCTTGGTCGGACAAGAAACCGCCGACGCTGTCGTCAGCCAACGGTGGGTTGCCCGGGGGCCGGATGGGAAAGATGGTCGGTGGCCCCAGGGCGTTGGTTGGTGTTCGGAGGTGTGGTTGTTTAAGGGGCTGGTTTAACCACCAGTCCCTTGCACGATGTTCGAACGTTTGAGGAATGTTAAGGGTTGTGATCCGATTCTTGCTGCGAGCCACCCCACCGCAAGCCTCATGCGTGCGCGCCAGCAGGCCCCTGCGTGGCCAAGCTCGTCCTAGTCGACGGTTACGTCGACGAGCCGTCCGCATTCGACGTGCCGCCCGTCGCAAGGCCCTGGCGGGCCTCGGTCCCGGCGGCACGCCTGGAGGGCTCGCCGTGAAACTCGTTCTCGTGGACGGCTACGTTGACGAGCCCTCCGCCTTCGGCGTGCCGCCGTACATCTCACCCGCGGCAAGGTACACCGCGGGCGCGGCCTACGCCGCGGGCGGCGAGGTGGAGTACCACACCATCGACGAACTGCGGGCGCGGCCACGGGCGCTGGAGGGGGACGCCATGGCGATCCTCGCCAGCACCGTCGTTCCGGGCAAGTACCTGCGCGGTAGCCCCATCACCCACGCCGAGACCGTCGCCCTGTTTCGCGACTTCAAGGGCGAACGCATCCTGTTTGGCGCCTGCGCCGCTTTCGGATTCGCCGACGACGGTGGCGGCCACCACACCACCCGCGCCAACCCGATCCGGGACCACGTGGACCACCTGATCACCCGGGACGGCGACGCCGCGATCGCGGACCTCTTTGCCGGCCGCACCGTGGTCAACCGCAAACGCACCCCCGACGAGTGGGATCGGCACGCCGTGGCCGGTGCCGCGGTGGTCGCCCAGCACCCGGACGCCCCGCGGGGCATCGTCTTCCCCGAAATCGAGACCTTCCTCGGCTGCGTCCACTTCGTCAGCGGCGGCTGCGGCTTCTGCAAGGACGCCCGCACGCGCCCCCTGTACCGCGAAGAGGAGTCCATCATTCGCGAAGTCGAACTGCTCTACCAGGGCGGAGCGCGGCACTTCCGCCTCGGCGGCCAGTCCTGTTTCTGGACCTACAAAGCCATCGGCGTCGGACTCACCGACGAGCCCAAGCCCAACGTGCCGGCCACCGAGAAGCTGCTCGCTGGCATCCACGATGTGGCACCCGAACGGCGGGTGCTGCACATCGACAACGCCAACCCCGCGGTTCTGGCCGAGCACCCCGTCGAGGCGGCGGACATCGCCCGGCTGCTCGTCGAGTACGGCACCGACGGCAACATCGCCGCCTTCGGCCTGGAGTCCTGCGACCCGGCCGTCTATGCGGCCAACAACCTGAACGCGACGCCGGAACAGACCCTGGATGCCATCCGCATCCTCAACGAGGCCAGCGGCCACCGCGGCCCCGGCGGCCTGCCCTACCTGCTGCCTGGCGTCAACCTGCTCTACGGCCTGCCCGGCGAAACCGCGGCCACGTACCAGATGAACTGGGACTGGCTCATGCAACTCAAGGCCTCAGGCCTGGTCATCCGCCGGCTCAACATCCGCCAACTGCTGCCCATTCGGGGCCAGAAAGAAACCGTCGCCCCCAAACTGCGCAAGAAATTCATCACGCAAAAGAAAGCCATCCGCGAGCAGTTCGACCACGCCCTGCTCCAGGCCGTCGCGCCCGCCGGAACCATCATGCGCAACGTCTACCTGGAAAAAGTGGACCCTGGGCTCACCCTCGGGCGCCAGATCGCCACCTACGCCATCCTAGTCGGCATTCCATACGAGACCGAGGTCGAACGCTTCGTCGATGTCCTGATCACCGACCACGGCCAGCGCAGCCTCACCGGCGTCCCCGTCCCCTTCCACATCCCGTCTGCCAACATGAAGCAACTCCAGGCGCTGCCTGGCATCGGCAAGAAGCGTGCCTTGCACATCAAGGCGGCCAACGTGCACAGCCTTGAGGAATTCGCGGCGGCCGTGGACGATCCCCACGTCGTCCAACGATTGGCACCCCACATTCGCTTCTGAAACACGGGCGGCGCCTTGAGCGGCCGCCTGCGCCCCGCCGGCCGGCATGGAGCAGCCTGCCCCGCTGGGCGTGAACCGGGATTGCCCGCGCGGCCTGGGCCTCAACGGGTATCAGCCGTGTCGGCAGGCGCACCCCGGATACTGGAGCAGCCCTCCTCCAGCAGTAGTCGTCCGGCGCCGCCGCATCTCATGTATTCGGCGTCGCTCCCCGTCAGGCGGCGCGAAAGGCCAACAGGTGTTCGATCCCCCTTATGAGGCGCCCACGCTCTACCTGCGCCCATGATGGGTAGAGTAGCGGTCGAGCCGATGGCGGTTTCCCGTGTCATCGTCATGGGCCTCATCCTGACTGCGGCAACCGCGTTCGCAGCTTGCATCGAAAGCCCACCGGCGGCACCAGCTGCGTTCGGCGCTCAGCCGCCAATGACGGAGCTGTTTCGCCTCGATCAGCGAGACGGAGCACCCAGCGGCACCTTAGCCATCGCGACTGGCCAGGCTGGCTCAGACCGGTGGGTGATCTTTGACGACCCTTGGGCGATGACCATTGAAGCCTTCCTTTGGAGGGGCACGTCCTGGGTCCACGAATCGATCCCCGCCCCCGATCTGCAGGACGGGCTCACAGCCACCTACCAGGATGGCAGGCTCCTTTTCGCGTTTCGTGGTGAGGGCGCCATCTGGTTGGGGGCGTTCGACGGGTCCGACTGGAGCATGGAGCCCGCCTTTGTGGCGGACGGCGCGGTGCCTACGTCCTTACCACAACTGATTTCCTCGCTCAATGAAACCATTCTCGCGCACACAGCGGGCACGCACGAATTGGTCCTGCACCGGCTCAATCGGGACCTCCCACCTGCCGTTGAGGACACTGCGCGGATCGAGCCGATCATGATCGGGGCGAAGCCCTTTGATGCGTCGCTGACCGATGACGTGTTGCGGCTGCTCTATCAGCCTGAGCCGGGGGAAATCGCCCTCCTGAGCGGCACGTGGGGCGAGTTGACCACGACGAGCGTCGACCGGGCAGCCGGTGCCAGCGCGGCAGACCTCTTCCATCGCGTACACATCAGCCCCCGGGCGCAAGACGCACAATACGTCGCCTTCGCGCAGCACCTCCCGTTGGTCGGCCTTCCCGTAGAGGGTGCGGCCTACCTTCGCGTCGCCTCGCCGCCCGAATGGAATTGGCAACGTATTGACCTCAAGGATATCCCAGAACAATCCTGGTGGGAGCAAGATCGGCTGCACATTCGTGTGGGCGACGAGATCCTGATTGATCGGGGTGGCACGTTCGAGGTGGAGAAATCTTTCGCTTGCCGGATCATCGTATCCACGAGCGCTGGCGCCGCAGGAGGACTTGTTTCCCTGCGGCCAACCTCAACCGGTTTCGTGATTCAATTTGCCCCCGACTGGACCCAGACGTCACCGGAGCTCGTCTGCTGAGGGCATTTGCAGCCGATGGGAGAAGGGGGAGATGGGGTGGTCGGCGCCTAGTTGATCGCGTTGATCAGGCTGGGGATACGCGGTCCTGCGATGCCTGGTCCTCCGTCCACACTGTTGGCTCCATCGAATCCGTCGGGGAGCCCCGAACCCGTGCTGCGGCCACCTTTGCTGGCGCCACCCTTCAGGCCCTTCGCACCTGCGGCGGTGAGTGCCGTGCCGCCGGGGCCGTGCGTTCCGAGGAAGCCGCATCCGCCTTCGCCGGCCTTCGCTTCTGCGCCGGATCCAGCGTTTCCTCCAGCGCCTGCGCTTCCACCGTTCCCGCCGCGAACGAACCCGGCGCCGCCGTCGCCGCCGTTGCCCCCGTTGCCGCCATCTCCGCCGAGCGAACTCGCATCGCCCCCGCGGCCGCCCTTGCCGAAGAACGAATCGCCTCCCTTTCCGCCGGTCGCGACGGCCGCGTGGCCCGCATTCCCACCGCGACCGGCGTTGCCGCCGTCGCCCCCAAGACCGACGCCGGCATACCCGCCGGAGCCGCCATTGCCACCGTAACCGCCTGGGCCTCCCTTCGAGAGCGCGGCGCCACCGGGCCCCCCGTTGCAATCAAACGAGGAACCGCCCTGGCCGCCTGTCGCTTCGCTGGCGTCGCCGCCAGGGCCTCCACCCGGTGCGGCAACATCGCCACCCTTGCCGCCTAATACCACGCCTGGGGCGCCGTCTCTGCCGTTCCCCGCGTGACTGCCTTCGCCGCCGATGGTGTGGCCGTTTCCGCCAGATCCGCCATCGCACTCGCCAGCCGCATCCAGCAACGTGGGGAGGCCGGGCGCTCCGGGAATGAGGCCGATCCTCGAGGGGAGCGGACTGCCGGGCATCCCGGGCAACGCCGGAGCGCCGGGTGTGCCAACAGGGGACGCGCCGATCGCACCTGAGTAGAGGTCCGTGAGATCGGTGCGGCAGTTCTTAGTCCACACATTGATTGGCTGCGGTTTGCATCCCTCCAGAATGGTGGCGGCGTACGCACGGGGCAACAGGCCATTTGGACTCTCCCGGCCGGCGGCTTCATAGTCGCCAAGGTCCACAGAGCCACCTGGAGCGATCCACGTGCCGCGAGCCAGCCCGCCGTCAAATGTAATCAACGATCCATCGCCCCCAGAACCACCGAGCGCGCCGGCCACTGCTCCAAGGCTGGCGGCTTCTAACGTGGCGTCGCCGCCAGCGCCGCCGTGCGCGCGCTGGATCGAGCCATCAAGCACGACGTTTTGTGATGCAAGGTGGACGACGCTGCCGTGCCCACCATCTCCGCCGCGTGCCGCCGAGCCTGAATCCTCTGGCACGACCATCGATTGCCCGTCCCCCCCGCTGCCCATGATAAGCGTAGAGCCGGCGTGGAAGTGGATCACTCCGTCCGGATCGTTTGCTTTGATGACCAGGGATCCTGCATGGCCACCTGCGCCACCCTTCCATTCGCCGCCCCCGCTGCTCGTCCCGGGCATCCCGTCAGCAAGCATGATCGTGCCGTAGATGTCTACCCCTTCCTCTGCCAGGAGGGCCAAAACCGGCGTCTCCACGGGGCTTCTAGCGTGAAGGATAAGGCGACCGTATACGACGATACGCTGGTCCGATGTTAGGACCGAAGCGCCATCGAAGTGCCATGTTTCCCCTTCCGGGACCACGAGATCCAAACGCGGCGGCGAGGGCTCAACGGCTGGGTCTGCGGCGGCCCCGGTGACGGCCAGTCCGATAGCGACCAAGAGCGTCATCAGTGGCCGAACACGCTTTCGTTCGCACCCTAATGCGACATGTGGTTTGTACTGCATTTCTAACATCCTGTCCGATCGCCGGACATGCATAGCATGTCCCTGACGTTCTTGGCGTACGTCGAACAGGCCAACGCGTGATCCAGCTTGGCTAGGAGCGACGGTTCCGCCGGGCCCGCTCCATCGTCCCCCAAATCACGGCCGCAGCCCTGCGCGCGCCGGCCGAGCCTAGGGATTCAAGCGATCCACCCGCCATGTATCCTGGGGTGCATTTCCTCACGAGGCGCCGCGGGCGCCGGATGCTGGTCGCACGCCACGCAGCGCCTTGCCTGCCGTGGCAGGGCGGGTCCCCTGCATGTTTTATCGCCAACGGCGTGATTTAGCAGTCCATGGCTTCAAATCCGCGCCTGGCCACGCTCACGCTGCTCGCCTGTCTCCTGATGATTCTGCCAGCCGACGCCGCTCGCGCGCCGGTTGCCGCTGGCGGTGACGTGCGTGCCACCGCCACCACGGTGGACTATTACTATTACACCACGACGCCCTGTGATGGCGACGGCAAGATCCGCTTGACCTACCACGCCGAGACCAACGAATTGGCCTGGGTTTACACCGGGCCCTGCGAACAAAGCATCCCAACCAGCTACTACGGCCAGGGAGCCTCTTGCACTGGTGACTACCGGCAGCGCCTGGTCTGCAGCCGCAACGCCCCGGCGCCTGACTCTGGCACGGAGCGCGATTTCTCGTTCGTGCTGGAAACCAATGGCCTGTTTACGCTTCACCTTGAATTGCGTTACTGGACCGAGGAGTGCGGCTACTACTCCTGCTACTCCTACCTTGACTTGGAGCACACGCTGGATCTCCAGGGCAAAATCAGCCGCCTGGACACCAAGGCCCCCGACACGTAGGCGGGCCCGCTTCCGCCCGGCCGTTACCGCTGCCGGTCCATGGTGACTTCTGGATCGAGGGCCAGATCCTCGGCCAGTTCAGCTGCTTCTCCTTCATCCCGCAAATCCACAATGACCGTTTGTTGTTGCTGCTGGTCGGACTCCTTCAGGTTCTGCACCAGCCAGTACGTGCCGACGGCGGCCGCCGCACCAACCGTTGCACTGCCGACGATCAGGGGCGCATACTTGCCAAAGCCCACCGCCCCAAGCAGACGGACCTCCGCCGGCAGCGCCGCCACCCAGGCGTCATCAAAGGTCGGCGTCTCGTCCTGCTTGGGCAGCGTATCCGGGGCCGCCAGGATGCGGCGAACGCCCCGCCGCGTCAATTGCTCCCGCAGCCCGGACATCGCAACCCCGGCATCGCGTCCGTCGAACACCCGGTGGTCCTGTAGGCAACCCATGCTCACATGCCACGCCGGAAGGTAGGCGACGCCGTACCATTTGGGAAGCCTTCGCCGCTGGCCGACGCTGAGATCGGTGCTGGGAGTCACTGCGCCCGAGAGTGCCCCGGCGCCGGAAACGAGTCCGAACTTGCCGGGGTTGGAGAGTGCCACGCTGAAGCTCGCCTCGGATGGGGGCATCAGTCCGGCGATGTCCTGCCCCGGCGCCGGGGGCGGCGTGAGTCCTTCCCGCCGGGCGTGCCGGCGAAGCGCCTGCATCTGTGCGAAACCTTCGCGGATGATGCGACCCACATCCGCAACGCTGCGCTGGTCGGCGTCGCTGACGACCACCGTCGCCAGTTCACCATCCTCCAGGAGGACGCGGACGCCGACGTTGATGCGGGGCAACTGCCAGAGGCGGTCGCGCATCACGACCCGGTTGAGTTGAGGGTGCTTGGCCCACGCGCGGCCCAGGGCGCACACCAACACGGGCGTTAGCAGCCGCTTGGGGATGTGGCCCACGGCGACCGGGAATTCGCCCTGCATGGATGGGTCTCGGGGTGCGTCCCAAACCCGCCGCGCCAGCGTTCGCCACGGGGTGTCCGGCACGCACTCCGGTCGGGCGGTCGGTGCAGGCAGGGGCGTTTCGGCCAGTTCCTGCCAACGGGGCGAAGGGGTCAGCCCGACGCTTTCCACATGCCGTCGGTGGACGGCGCGAAGGTCCTCGGAGAGCGCCCGGTAGGCGTCCTCACCTGCCAAGTCCAGCATGGCTAGAGCCACAGACGGCTCCGCCGAGACCTCCAGCAGCCCCTCTTCCAGGGCATGCAGTGCCGCCGTCGCCGCCCGGGGGTCGAGTTTCTCGGTGTACAACTCGGCCTCCTGGACGTGGCGCTCCTCATCGGCGAGGACCGCCTCAAAAACCGCATCGGCAACGCCCCACGAGCGGGCATGGCGGAAGACGGTCTCGATCCAGCCCTCGGCAACCAGGTTGAGGAGCGTGGCCGACACGCCCAGGTCGGGCTCGTTGCGGATTCGGTCGAGAAGGCGCTCGGCGCTGGCCAACGGAGCAGGTGGTTGGCCATCGGGCACACTCAGTTCGTGGGCGAGCCGGGCGAACAGGACCGAATGAAACACTTCATCCACCAGTTGCCGCCGCAGCGTCGGGCGCAGTTCCTCCGGTGCGTGCGGGAGGAACCGCAGCGGGATTTCGATCGCGATCGTTTCCACCTGCGCAAGGAACGTGAACAGGTGCCGCAGGGCATCGGGGGCTGCCCCTGCCCCCCACGTATGAGCCGCCAGGACCGCCTCGACCCGGGACCGGACATGGGCGCGCTCGGAAGCATCGAGGGATGCCCATCCGCGTCGGACGTGGTTCAGGGGTGGCCAGGCCGGGCGCACCAGATCGAGGAGGTCCCCTTCCATGGACGCCGCATCCGCCCCTGGGCTCTTGGACGCATCGACCCCCGGTCCGGCGCCCCGCGTAACACGGCAGTGGTCCCTGTCGGCGCCCGACGAGGACAGTCTGCCGTTCCCGAAGAGGCTATGAAGGTCTCTTGGTGTCGAGCCGATGTGGCAAAGAAGAGCGAGGGCCCGGGAATCCAGTCCGCGGCAGGTCTCATCCGGTACTTCGAGTCGGAAGAGACGAACAACATCAAGATCCCGCCCATGTTCGTTATCGGGCTTACCGCGGTGACGATCGTCGGCATCGTGCTGATGCAAATCTTCTGGGATTTCTGAGGCGTCGGTCATGGCTCGCCCGGCCGAGCCGCCAACCCTGAGGCGTTTCCTGGTGGTTAGCTTGCTGTTGGCCGCCGTGATCGCCATTGCTGCCAACATCGTCCTCCAGGCCACGGGCTTGGAGGGTCCGTCCTGGCTCCTTGGCTGGTTGTACGCCTTGGCATCGGCATTCGTCGTTGGTGCCTTCCTGGCTCTGATCCTGCTCAAGCCCCGCGATCGCCGCATCTTCGACATTGTCGGGTTGCGCGAAACGATCAAGGACGAAGACGAGCCCGAGGATGTGGTGGTGGCTGAAGTCGCCGGCCGCGCAACTGGCCCGAAGCAGCAGAAGAAGCACTGATCAGCGTCCTTGGTGGGCCATTTCCCGGCGGCGCCGCCCGCGACCCCTGACCGGTCCCGGTGGCCCACGGCTGGGGGCAGGCCACAAGACAAAAGACAGGTCGCGCCCCCTTCGACGCCCATGCGTTTGATTCCAGCCTTGGCCGTCGCCTGCCTGCTCACGGCCGGCTGCCTTGACGATGGCCCTCCCGTGACGGCCCGCGGCATTGAGGACGCGCCGGTGGATGCTGGCGACGGGCCCTTCACGCTTCGCGTCATGGTGACCCATGGGCCTGGTGGCGAGCCCATTGCGGGCGCTGGCGTCGTCGTCTACTGGCCGGAGATCGAACTGCCCCAGATTGACATCGACACGACGGGTGCCGCTCAAGGTCAGGGCGCCAGTCTGAATATCCGGTTCGACCAGCCCCACCTGGAGGGGGTTCTCCGGCTACGCACCGGCGCCGACGGCGTTGCTGTTGCTCGTGTGGACCCTGGCCAGTCCGTTGGCGTCGTGGCGGCGGCTGACGGTTACACCCAGGAGTGGGTTCCTGGTGTTCCCACGGGTGCGGCGGACGAGGAGGCCAGGCTCGCCGTCCCGCTGTTCTTGAGCCAGATCAGCCTGCACGTGAATGGCACCTGGGCCGGCCCGGGCCAGCAGGGCCTTCTTGGGCCGGCGTGGGACCCGCAAGCCATTGTCTTCCATCCCGATCCGGCAACGGATCAGGGCTACCGCGACCGACTCGCCGGGCTCCAGATCCAGGTGGGCTGGAGCAACGATTTGAACGGCGTGGGCGACCTGTCGGCGGCAGTGGGGGCAACGGCTGATACCCTCTCAGCGCGGGCCGATGACGACATGGACGCGGGCACCGGCGACCGGTCCGAAACGCTTCTGCTGGACCAGAGCGGTCTGGCTGATGCGGGCCTGATCGGCGCACCGGCACTGCACGCCGGCCCCGCCACCGATTCGGGTTTCCTGGCGCTGGGCGGACTCGCCTATGAACTGAATGTGAGTGCCCAGTTTGCGGGCGGCAGCCAGACGTTGCTGGCTGGTTAGGCAGGTCTTGCGCGCCCTGCGCTGGAGTCTTGCTGCGCAAGAGCAGGTTACGGCGGGCCTTGGTTTAATAGTCTGACGTGAAATTCAGCTGGACGCCCATGTACCGACATACGATGACCCTGCTTGCGGCGGCGCTCCTTGTGCCGCTGGGAGCCCCCTTGGGCACCAGCGCGCCCGGAGACCTGATTCTGACCGCCACGCTCCCCGGCAACTGGGACCCGATCGCCAACAGCACGATCGAGAACACGGTGTACGATCCTGAGAGGGCGGACGCGTGGATCGAAAGCTTCGTCGCCGACCCCCTCGAAGGCGGGACCGGATGGCCGGTCCCAACGGTTGGCTTCGCATTTGACGTGTATGACTATGCCTGGAACTCCAGCCGGTCCGATTCCGGGGCCGAAGAGCCCGGCGTCGAGGGCGTCGACCAACTTACAATCGCCAATCCCGAGGCGCTCCCCTCGTCGCACGTTCAACTGGCCATCGCCAGCCACGGCGGCACGGATGTCGCTGGCGCCGCGACCTACCCGGAGCCCAGCGTCAGCATCCAAGTGTATGGAACGTCGTACACGGTTCCCATCGACGGGCACCCCCAGGACACCTATCGAAGCGAGGGTTGGATCTACAGTTGCCGGGGTGAATGGCTCGCCCATTGTCCCATCAAGGACCACAGCGCCCGGGCCGACCGCGCAACCTATAGTCCCGCTTGCAGCGACACAATCACGAGCGCGGGCATTCAGTTCGGCGCGCCATGCGACTGGAGATACAACGTGTACTTTTACCCCGAGGCCGTCTATATCGTTCTCTCGGAGGGAAAGGATGTGGATGTGCAGCTCTATGAGGCAGCCAATCCAAATCCGCCGTCCGGACCACGCACGACGGAAGGGTCCGTCATCGTGGGCGACCTTCTGATTGTCGGCCCAAGAGGCCCCAGGGATTGCGACTATGATTTCCACGACATGCAGCGGGGCACCGGCTTCCGGTTGGAAGGACGCGACGGCGCAGATTTCGACATCGTGTTCATCCACCGCGTGGCCTACCCCTTCACGACGGAGCGCCAACTGACGTACTTCGAGGGCGTCGGGGACGAGTGGGGCAACGTGCCCTCCAACGCCCACGAAGTCTGCATTTCGCTAAAGAAGCGCGATGTGGACCGTGCCATCGATCCGCTGCCGCTGCCCGCCGAGTTCACCTACACCGACGGCCTGCCCCGCTTCGCTAGCTCGGACCATTCCACGCGCCGCGTCGAAACGGTGAACCTGCCCGAATAGGGCCACATCCAACGCAGGCCGCGACCGGCCGGGCAACCGCAGGGGCGGATGCCCAGGGCTGCGACGACGCCCCGTGCTTTCTTCTGCCCACAACAACAAAGTATGTACGCCGGGCGGCTCGTGGCGAAACGAAACTCATGACGCGCCTGCACCTTTCGAGCCTGCTTCTTGGATTCCTCCTTCTTGCCTCAGCCTTGGCCGGCTGCTCCGACGATCCCCCCGCCAGCCAGCGCCCCTCCCCCGGCACGGGCGCGGCACCGTCGCTGGCGGGCCCCGGCGGACAAGCACCCGCCCCGGCCATGGAGGCCCCCAAATGGAACGTTGGCGACTGGTGGGGGCACCACGTGTACTTCGGACCCGATGACCAGGAAGGCAGCCATTACAACGTCATCATGGTGGAGAACTCGGGCGGCAAGGCGCTCCTGGCAGCCGACGACCCCGTTGCCGCCGAAGAGCACGCCATCTTCGACTTCCCGATCCTGGGCGAATTTGGACCCGGAATCGACGGCACCGCGTTCGGTGGGGCATGGAAGATTTTCGATTTTCCCCTCTCCGATGGGCACACCTGGCGCACATCCCTGACCATTCCCGACTTCGAGTCGTTTCAGGACCACGCGTTCGACGTGGAGTTCACGGCGACCTACAATCCAGAAATTCCAACCCTGCAGGGCCCCAAGCCCGGCTACGAAATCGTGGGTGCCACGCCCGACGGTTTGCTACTCCTGAGCCACGACTACGTCGAAGAAATTGGCTGGTATGCCAATTTCGCCCTGTTCAACTTCCTCACGGACGATCCGCTGGATTTCTACTTCAGCAGCAAATCGATGGGCTTTGGCCAAAACTGGACCGGCACCTACTATCTTGACGAGGCGCGCGCATTGGTGGAGCATTTCAGCGCGATCTTCCCGGACAACGAAGACCCCGCCGAATCGACGGTGGCGCCCAAGCCCCACGCCAGCTTCACGGTCAGCGACGACGCGACCTACCTGTACGGGTGGATCTTTTCCTTCGCTTTTGCCGGCGCCCACGAAACCATCCTCATCGACCCAGCACACGAGTCCCACCAATACACCGCCACCGGAGCCCCCGAGGGCTTCGAGTTTGACTTCTGGAACATGGACGCCATCCCCGGCCAGTGGGAAATCGGGACGCTGGGCGCGGGGGTAGCTGCGGGAGGAGGGGCGTTCCTGTGGGAAATTGTGGAAGGCACTGGGATGCTCTGATGCGCCCTGACTTGACACGGCAAGGCTGATTCGCTGCCACCGCCATGGCGGTTTGGTTGATGTCATGCGGTTCGTCTGGTTCGCCTTCCTGGTGCTGCTGATCCCCGCTCCGGGGGGCTCGGTCATGCTGGTCAACGACTACTCCTCCTTTGCCGCCGGAGTCCTGCTGCCCGGCGACGAAGACAACACCCGGGATGACCCGGCTTCGATCGTCAACTGCATCCAGGTCCTGCGCCCCGCACGGGTCACGGTCACGATTGTACCGTCCGCGGATGACTCGGTCGAGGTCGAGGTGGAGTTCGTGGAAGCCACGCGCACGGCAACCCTCAGCGCGGCCCGGCCGACGGCCACCTTCTCGGGCACGGCCCGCGACGGCTGCATCACGGATGTGACGCTGCGCGCCGGGTCCGGCGCGGCGGCCGTGCCCTACTCCGTCCAGGACCAGAGTGGCGGGGCCACCAGCTAGAGCGATGGATACGCCAGGCCCGCGGCGGGGAAGTAGCCGAAGGCCGCAAACGCGTAGGTCGCATTCCACGCGAGGCCGTCCTGCGTTGTTCCGCGCTGCTCGTGGACCACCACGGCGCCGTCCGATGGGACGATCACGTCCGGGTCGCGCAGTTGGGCTGATCCATCCGATTCGATGGTCATCCGGCTAGAGCCATCCGGTCCCCGGAGCCAGATGTCCGCCGCGGCGGGCAGGGGGTCGTACACGGGCCACGCACGGGTAACAGCAACGCCGCACGCGGAGCTGTCCCACATCATCAGTAGTACCAATGCCGTGAGGCGCGAGGAATCAAATGGAAAATCGGTTCCGTCCTGCAGGTTCTCAGGCGTGGAGAGGAACCTGAGGGTCCCGTTGTTGCGGTCCAGTTCCGGCGGGGAGGGGTAACCGCAAACGCCCGCGCCGTCGCCCCCCGAGGATTCTGCTGTGTAGTTGCCCCCGATGACCACAAGCGCATAGCTGGGCTTCCCGGCGGGATGATCGCCCGAGTCCCCCGGGTCCGGGGCAGGGCGCTCGTCCGGTTCCTCTGGCGGCGCCCCGACACATCCGGCGAACAGGAGGGAAAGCAGAATCGCGGCCGCAGGCAGTCGGGGGCTCACGCTTGTACATGGGGTCGCGGCGAACTTAGACCTGCGGTGGCCGTTGGGGGCCGACCCAACGGCCCCGGGCCGCCATGGGCATCCCCGGCCCCTTGCCCCTTGGGGTGTCACCCCCACGCCCGGCCGCCCGCCTCCGGCCTCAGATCACGGTACCATGGCCACGCCGCGGCATGGGCAGGTGCTTCTCCTCGTACACGTGCAGGCGCGCAATGATCTCGCGCCGGAGCTGCGAGGGAGGAACCACATGGTCCACGATCAGGTCGTTGGCCGTCACGTGGATATCAATGTCCTTGCGGTACTCTTCGCGCAGTTGGGCCTCCATCCGGGCCCGCTCCTCGGGGTCGTCAACGCCGGCCAACCGCCGTGCGTACACGGCGTTGATGGCGGCTTCGGCACCCATCACGGCGATTTCGGCGCCGGGCAAGGCCAGGGTTGCATCCGGTTCGAACGCAGGCCCGCACATGGCGTATATGCCCGCCCCGTACGCCTTGCGCACAACGATGCAGAGCTTCGGCACGCTCGCCGTGCTGGTGGCGTAAATGAATTGCTTACCCCGCTTCAGGATGGCCTGTTTTTCGACCTCGCTGCCAACCATGAAACCGGGCGTGTCGCACAAGTACAGCAGAGGGATGTTGTATGCGTCGCATTGCAGGATAAATTCGGCCGCCTTCTCAGCCGAGTGCGGGAAAATTGCCCCCGCGCGGACTTGGCTGTTGTTGGCAACAATGCCCACCACACGACCGCCCACCCGGGCAAAGCCGGTGATCAATTCCTCTGCGTGGCCCTTCTTGATCTCAAACCAACTGTCGGCGTCGATCAGGCAATCGATGGCGTCGTGCATATCGAAGGCAATGTTCGGGTCGCCGGGCACAATGTCATCCAGGTCGGACGGCGGGCGCTCGGGCTCACGGGACTCATAACGCGGCGGAAGCTGGTCGCAGTTGTCGGGCAAGTAACCCATCAACTTCCATACCGCCAGCGCCGCCTCCTCCTCCGAGTCCACGACCACGTGACATGACCCGCTCTCGGTCATGTGCAGGTCGGCGCCCCCCAAATCCTGCATGCTGATTTTCTCGCCGGTGACCATCTCCACCATGCGTGGACTGGCAATGCAGAGGGCGCTCATCCCCCGCACCATGATTCCAAAATCGCAAAAAATTGGCGTGTAGGCGGCGCCAGCCACGCAGGGGCCGTAAAGGACCGAAATCTGCGGAACCTTGCCGCTGAGGATCGAATGATTGTAGAAATATTTCCCAATGCCCCGCAGGTTGGCGAAGAAGCCGGCCTGATCGGTGATGCGTGCGCCCGACGAATCGATCAGGTACAGGATGGGGCGCTGGGCTCGCAGGGCTCGCTCCTGCACCCGGATGAATTTCTCCACGCCGCGTTCGGCCATGGAGCCGGCCTTGACTGTGTAATCGTTGGCGATGACGAACACGGTTCGGTCGCGCAAGGTGCCAGCGCCGGTAACCATGCCATCAGCCGCCAAGCCTTCGTCGGCGCGCAGGTTGTTGGCGAAGAGGCCGTCTTCGAAGTCCAGTCCGCGGGGGAAATAGAGTTGGAGTCGTTCGCGGACGAAATACTTCTGATCTTCGGAGAGGCGATCGCGGTACTTTTTCGGGCCGCCCTCTTGGAGGCGGGCGATGTCCTCAAGGAGGCGCTGCTCGCGAGTAGCCTGCTCAACCGGCTCGGTGTCCGGAACTGCCTGCTCCATGCCTCTGCGACAGCGGTTGTTGACTTAAACGGGCCTTGTCGGCAGCTTCAGCCAATGCGGCCCACAACGAAACCGTCGGCGACGCCGGAGAGGCGCTCGTAGGCCACCTCAACGCCGCTGATGGCGGTGGCGCCGGGAGCGTACACTTCGTCCGGCATGTCTGGCATCGGGTCGACGTGGAACGAGGTGCCCTGCAGGCAACCCAGCGTCTCAGACGCGTCGAAGCCGGCTTCAAGGGATCCCTCCGCGATGCACACGTCTGCCGAGATGGGCAGGTCGTCGCAGCCGGAGGTGACGCCGAACGTCTCGCCGAGGGGCTCCACAGAGATCGAGAACAGCCAGTACGATTCGAACAGCCAGGTGCCATCCATGATCAACTGGCAGGTGTCCAACTGCGCCGTCAGCAGGATGTCAGACGGCTGGTTCTCGGCCGACACCGTCGGAAAGGCGAGTAAAGGTAGCATCAACGTAGCAATCGCCAATTTGTACATGGGATCTCCAACCTGGCCCGTGGGCTGCAAGGACATAGCCGTCCCGCTTCTAAAGGCTGCGGGCCCCAGTCATCCAGCCGGGGCGCCGGAGCATCCGCTCCCCGGTTCGGAAATAAGTGTTTTGCCCTGTGGGTGAGCCCGGCGGGCGTGGCCGGTCGTCGCACCCAGCGGCCCGGCCCACGCTCCGGCGCGGGATGACCAAATTGAGATGGCGCGTCGGCGAGGGATTTACCTCGATGCTTCAATGGCGGGGCGCAGCGGGCTGCGCAGCCGCTTGGCGAGCGCATTTCGCGCCGCTGCGCGCCCCGCGAAGGCCACCAGCACCACGTCAGCCAGGTGCTCCGCGTGCACCACCTCGATGCGGCCGCCGTACCCGTGCTCAAGTTGCACATCGTCCTTGTTGGCGGCCGGCACCACTGCCTTCTTGTAGCCCAGGTCGGCCGCAGCTTCAATCATCTGGCTCACGCCGTCCACCCCGCGCAGTCGGCCCGAAACGCCCACGCCGCCAATGATGACAACATCACGGTTGACGGGTGCGCCCTCCAGCGCGCTGAGCGCCGCGATGGCTGCCGCGGCCCCGAGCGGTTCGACGTTGACGCCGGGTGTACGCAGCAGCGCCTGGACGTGCAGGTCGAAGCCGGCCGCCTGGGGCCCGCGGGCGGCCTTGAGGATGGCTGCAACGTTGTCGGCAACGGACTGGTCGCCGGCGAGCACGCGCCCGAAGAAAACCTGGCCACGCTGCCGGTCTGCTGCGGAGGTCACGGCGGATTCGATGGGGACCACCATGCCGGCCGGTTCGCCCGTCTCGCCCGTGCCCAGGAAGGCCGCGCCAGCCGCTAGGCCGGCAGCGGTTCCTTCGACCTGGAAGGCTTCCTTGGCCGTGGTCGCTTCGATGCCGCGCCGGGTCACCTGGTGCTCCAGGCTCTGGCTGAGCAGTTTGGCACGCACGACATCCTCCACGGTGGCCAGATCGCGGCCGTCGTCGCGGGCAACGTCGCCGGCGGTGCGAACCAAGCCTCCCAGTTCGCGCAGGCGGAGGGTGAGTTTGCCCGAGTGGCCGCTGCGGCGCTGTGCTTCACGGATGACTTCCGCAATGGCGGCGGCATCCAGGGGCGGCACCCGGCCATCCCTGCGGACTTCCTGCGCCACGAACCGGACCAGTTTGCGGCGGTTTTCGTCGTTGTCGTCCATCAGGCTGCGAACGTACACTTCG
Organism: Thermoplasmatota archaeon; assembly: GCA_041600695.1. Taxonomy (GTDB): domain Archaea; phylum Thermoplasmatota; class E2; order JACPAO01; family JAHFTW01; genus JBFJVP01. The sequence continues at coordinate 19,674 of JBFIJP010000010.1, forward strand.
TAACCGTAGCCCCGGATACGCGAACGCAGAGCCGGGTGCAGGCCCACGTGTTCGCTGTGTTGACTGGGGTCGATGACGTCCATGTTGCCGGCGGCCACCAGGATGAAGTCGCACGGGACCGGCTGGGTGCGAACCATGGCTCCGCTGCTGGACTGGGACTGGCCCGTGATCGCGTAGCGCTTCTCCTGCATGGCCGTCAGAAGCGCCTGCTGGCTCTCCAGCCGCAGGACGTTGATTTCGTCGATGAAGAGCAAGCCCTTGTCGGCGCGATGGATGGCGCCGGGCTCCACCCGCAGATGGGTGGGCGTTTCGAGGCCCCCTGACTGGTAGGGGTCGTGGCGCACGTCACCGAGCAAGCCCCCGGCCCGGCTGCCGGTGGCATCCACGTAGGGCGCCTTGCCGGTCTCGGCTGCATTTTCGATGAGCAGGTTGGGTATGCGTTGGCCTGTGCGGCGGGCCATCTGGCGCGTTACGAACAGGAAGAATACCGCCGCGATGATGCACATCACGATCAGCAGAAGGCCCGTCACGCCGCTGTTGAGCAGGAAGAACGCCACGGTTCCCAGCGCGATGAGTCCGAGCGCCATGAACCACTCGAAAGCGGCGAAAAGGCGCTGCTTGCGACGCGTCGAGCGAGAATCTGCCTCGAACGTGGCCCGCCCCTGGCCGCCGGGGACCACCCGGATGACCGGCAGGTTGGCGTCGGCGGGGTTGGGGTCGCACAGAACGTCCTGCAAGGGGCGCTGCGGCAGAATCTCGGCCATGGCCCGTGCGATCATGGACTTACCCGTCCCCGGGTCACCCAGCATCAGGAGATGGCGCCCCTGGCGGGCGGCCTTTTCCGCAACGGCGACGGCCTCGTCTTGGCCGATGACCTCATCCATGAGGCGGGCCGGCAATTCGACGTCGTCGGTGGTCTTGATCTTCTCGCGGCGGATCCATTCGTGCGGGTCGGTGTGGTGCAACATGGTCAGTCGTCCTTGGTGGTAGCGGCAACGGTGGTCCGGCGGCGGGCGGCGACGAGGTAGCCGATCATGGCCACGCTCATCACGCTCAAGGTAGCGCCCAGGGCGGTCGTTGCGGGATTGGTTAGCGACGCGGCCTGTGGGATGGCCGCCAGCGGCGGAGGCAGGGGAATGGGCTGGATGCGGCAAAGGTTGTCGGAGGCAGCGGTGCCCGCTCGAACGGCGCCGAACTGGGCGGCCCCGTAATCGCTGACGACGAACCACACATACACTTCGCCGGTGGGCATTCGGACGGCTTGCAGGCCGTCCTGCCGGTCGTTGAAGACCCCGACATCGTCCTCGAAGGCCTGGCGCTGGTACAGGTCGGGACTCGTGCCCAACATGAATTCCGCGCCAGCGATGGGGCTCGACTCGCATTCGTTGAAGGAAAACAGGAACTTGTGGTAGCCCTCCAGGCGAAGTCCGGTCCCCGATGGGTCGGTGGGGTCCAGGGTCACGCCGGCTTGTTCCGGATTCCACTCCTTGTAAACGGCGAAAACGGTCCGCTCAATGGGGTCGATGGCGATGCCGGTGATGTGGGCGTCCAGGATGGGCTGGCTGCCCATGGCACGGTGCAACACGGGCCCAAAATCCAGGCCCAGGCCGGGGCTGTTCCAAGAGTGGCCGTACCATCCCGTGCTGGCCTTCACCTCGACGGCCTGCTCGCCCACGACCCGGCTGGTCATGACGGCGAAGTAGCCATCGGGCGTCACGGCCAGGCGGGGTTCCGTGCCGGCGATGCGGGTGAAGCCCTCGAAGCGGGTTGTGCCTTTGGTGGGGTCGATGGACCAGATGTCAACATCGCCCACGCGGGCGCGGCCCCGGGCGTCGTAGCCCTTGTCCACGACACAGGCTATGTACACGCGGCCGTCCCATGCGACTGGATCCGATGCTCCGGCGCATGGGCCGATGCGTTCGGTTTCGTTGAGCCACTGCCAGTCCTCCGGACTGTTGCCCGGCCCGGTGTGGGTCCAGTGGGCGTCAATCCAGCCGGTGGCCGTGGGTTCGCCGTCGGTTCCCATGGGCTGCTCGAAGTACGTCAGGACGACGTAATCATCGTTGGTCTGGTTGATGGCGGACTCGCCGAATTCTCCTGGCGCGGTCTCGTTGGCGAGGTTGTCATCGTCGGGCAGGGGTTGCGCGACGTACACCAGTTGTCCCTGGTCGATGCGGTTGGTCGGGTCCAGCGCCAGGACCTCGTACCAGGATTCCTCGTAGAGGTCCATGAGGGTGCTTTGCGCCGTGGAGGTGTCAGGTCCCTTGTAGACCCGGATCAGGTGATCGTAAGCGCCGCTGTACGGGATACTCCAGGTGTAGGCAATGTACAGGTTGCCGTCCCGGTCCATGGTTCCGCTCGCCCACTCGCCCAAGGCCCCTGCCTCCGGGTAGTTGCCGGTGGTCCATTCGTCCCCGAAGCGCGTCCCGCCGGAGTCCGACGGGAACGTGCTGTGGGTCAGCCCCTGCCGGCTCGTGCCTGAAGGGCCGTCGGCAGGGCCTCCATGCAGCGTGAAGAACGCCATGTCGTCCGTCCGGTCCGGGTGGACGTAGAGGCGCACGTTTCCAAACAGCCAGCCACGGTTTCCGCCGACGGTGTTGTCGTAGATGCGGACGGGGCACGTGTAAACCATGTTGACGCTCAGGTCGACGCGTTCGACGGAGCCGTCCCCCGGGCCGGGGCAAACGAACGCCATCTGTTTGCTTCCCGGTGCCTGATAGGGCGTGGGTGGGAGTGTGAAAGAGTGGCTGTCTGGCCGGTTTGCGATGCTGGCTGGCCCCCCCGGGCTGGGAGCCTCCTGGGCGTCTTCGAGCACCGGAAGGGGGCTGGGTGCATCGAAAGCAATGGCATGCATCGGCGCCAAGAAGAGAATAATCAGCAGGATGGCTGTTCGGCTGCGCATCAGCACCTGCTAGCGCCATGGCCGAAAAAGAATATGGGTGCCATCGGCGAAGTGGCTGAAGCCGAGCCGGGGCGGCGCGCACCGTTGCTGATGGACTGGCCCGCTGGCTGCACCAGCCCCCCGGCTGTCTTTGGGGGGGAATCTGTTGGGGCCGACAATCTTTCTGCGAAGGGTCAAGTCCGCCGGAGTCGATAGTCCATGTTCC
>JBFIJP010000011.1:0-22349 GCA_041600695.1 Thermoplasmatota archaeon
CTGGATTGGCGCTGCCACGGCCGGTGACGAGGCCATCCGTGTCATGGCGGCGCGCCTCGACGGATCCTGGTCGGCGCCGGTTCGCCTTGACCAAGCGACGGCCGAGGCCAACTCTGTCCTGGTTGCCCTTGATGGGGCAGGCAAGGGTTATGCCGCCTGGCAGGCGGACGGCAAGGTGATGGTCGCCCGCCACGACGGCTCCTGGGGAACTCCCAAGGAATTGTCCACGCCGGGCGCACCTGCGGTTCTGCAGGATCTGGAGGCCTGGCCGTCGGGAGGCGCCATGGTGCTGTGGCTCCAGAATGTCGGTGAGCGGCAGAAGGTGGTGCATGTGAGCCGGCATACGGGCTCGTGGAGCCCCGCCGAGACCATCAGCACCCATGAATACCGGGTCACGCAGGCCGACCTTGCGGTGGACCGATACGGCAACGCCGTGGCGTTCTGGGTTCACCAATACGGCACCCAATCTCCCATCCAGTCCACCACCAAGGCGTGGTCGGCGCGTTACACGCCAGCAGGGTGGGCGCCCGCCGAAGAAATCCGCTCCCTCACCTCCACGGTGGGAACGGCCGAGATATTTACGACGCCCCGCGCGGCCACTGCCGGCGCCAACACGGTCGCCATATGGCTGCAATTCTCTTACCCGTCCCTGGCGACCAACGCCTTCGGAAGCGCATCCACATCCCAGGACCCCGCCCCGGAACTGGACCTCACGTCCCCTGGGACGTACACTCGGTCGAGCCATGTGCGCGTTGCAGGCACCACCACGCCCGGCGCGCAATTGCTCGTGGCGGGCCAGCAGGTGGCCGTCAACCCGGCCACTGGGGCATTCGAAGCCTTGATCGAGCGCGCCGACGGGAAACACACCCTCACGGTGGCCGCAACCAATGCGGGGGGCACCACCACCAAAACGGCAACGACGACTGTCGACACCGTGGCCCCCAACATCACGGTCGAATCGCCGGCGCACGGCAGTTCCACCACGTCCAGTTCCGTCACCGTGCGGGCGAAGACGGAGACCGGCGCCTCGGCCACCATCAATGGGTTCCAGGTGTCGGTTGGCGCGGGCGGCATCTTCAGCCGGACCGTGTCCCTGGCCCAGGGCCCCAATGTGATCGAACTTTCCGCCACGGACCCTGCCGGCAACGTGGCCCGGACCAACATCACCGTGACCTTCGGTTCCACGGACTCTGGGGGATCGAGTGGATCGGGTGGCGACTCAGGCAGCTCGGGAGGGTCCGGAGGGTCGGAAGGGTCCGGAGGCGACTCGGGTAGTTCCGGGGATGGCTCCGGTGGGTCGGGCTCGGATGGCTCCGGTTCAGATGGGGGGTCCGGCGGCTCCAGCCCTGACGGGTCCGGCGGCAACGAAGGAGATTCAGGATCGTCCCCTGGCAGCGGTGAAGGAAACGACGGCGGTGCCGGCACAGGAGGTGCCACCGACGGCGCAGCGACAACCGAGGATCAGGATGTCATGAACGGGTCCGATTCGGGCGATGTCTCCATCGAGCCTACGGGTTCCCGTGACAACGCTGCTGACTCGCGCAAGGACGAAGGCGAAGACGCCCCGGGCGTGGGCCTGGCGTTTCTCCTGGTGGGTCTGGCCTTCGCAGCGCGTCGGCGCCGTTGAAACCGACCTGCCGTGGGCAAAGCCGCGCGTGCACCGTCAGGGATTGGGAGACGCCCGCGAGTGCGCCGAAGGAAGTGCCTCCAGGGTTGCTGCGGAGCCGGGGAGTCGATCTCCAGGCGGGGGCTCTGCCCCTTGCAACCCCGGCACTAGTGGGGTCTCGCGGCGCTTGAGCCCACGATGAACAACTGCGGCCCCAGAACCACGACCTACGGGGCCGGGAAGTCGATGTCTACGCAGGGGCTCTGCCCCTTGCAACCCCGGCGCGAGTGGGGTCTCGCGGCGCTTGACCCCACGATGAACAACTGCGGCCCCAGAACCACGACCTACGGGGCCGGGAAGTCGATATTTAATAGCGCGCGCTTGAGCAGTTCACGCTGCATCTGGACGGTTTCGCCGATGTACTGGAGCGCCCGTGCATCCCGCAGGTACCGCTCGGCCACGCCCTCGCGCATGAAACCGGTGCCACCCATGACACGGATGGCCTTGCGGGTCATGGGGAGGGCCATCTCCACCGCGAACGCCTTGGCTCGGGCAGCAGCCAGCGCGGCCTTGTCGTCGTCCACATCCAGCAGGCCCGCGGCCGCCAGGGTCAGTGCCCGTGCCGCTGCCAACTGGATGTCCATGGTGGTGACTGCGTCGCTGACGGCCTGGTAGGTGCCGATGGGCTTGCCAAACTGCACCCGTGTCTCGGCGAACGCCCGCGCGGCAGTGAACGCGCCGTCCGTGCAGCCGCACAACGCCGCGGCTGCGGCAACCTTGAGCCACGGTCGCGCGGCCTCCAGCAATTCGAAGCCCTGCCCTACCTCTCCCACAACGTTGGCTGCGGGGACCTCCACGCCGGCCAGATAGGCTGTGCGAATGCCGCTGGCACGCAAGCCCAGGAGGGACTCGCCACGGCCCAATGTGAAGCCCGGCGCGTCGGCCGGGACGTAGAAGAGGGCGCCACCAGAGGGGTTGTCCCCCGACGGGGCCACCTTGGCCAGGATCAGGAAATGCTTGGCTCCGGCGGCGCCGAGGCCCCACGCCTTCTGGCCGGTGAGGATGAAGCCGTCGTCGGTGCGCTCGGCGCGCGTTCCGATGCCGTGCGTGTGGCTGCCCGCCGCCTCCTCGGTGGCCAGAACGGCCAGGATTTCGCCAGCGGTAATGCCGGGCAGGACACGCGCCTTCAGCTCCTCGGAGCCGGCACGAAGGAGGCGTAGGCCGAGACCGTTGTGGACCGCCAGGATCGCGGCGGTGTTGTTGTCCACGCGGGCAATCTCATCGATGGCCAACGCAAAGGCGGTGGGAGAAACGCCGGCTCCGCCTTCTTCTGCCGGCAGCGACATGGCGGTCAGGCCGAGGCCGGCTGCCGCTTGCAGGATTTCGGTCGGGAACCGGTCGTGGCGGTCCAGTTCCGATGCCTCGTCGAGGCCGATCTGGGTCGACGCAAATTCCCGCACGGTCTTGCGGATCAGGTCTTCGTCGTCGCTTAGCGCGTATGCCACATGTTCACCCTGGAGTTGAACGCACCCGGTGGTGAGGGCAAAAACACTTCGCCTCGGACCCCACCTCGAACGGGTTCAATCCAACCCCTGCCCGTTCGGGCCAAAGGCTTCCTGTGGCCGGTTCTGACCCTGTTGGACCAATCAGGCCCCGGAGCGCAGTTTGCCGTCCACCGGATCCAGGAATTCTCCGATGACCTCCACCTCAACCGGCACCCCCAGGGGTAGCTCGGCGACGCCGACAGCGCTGCGGGAATGGATGCCCTGCTCGCCGAAGGCGCCCGCCAGCAGGTCGCTGGCGCCGTTGGCCACGACGTGGATGTCCGTGAAGCCGGCCGCGGCGGCCACGAAGACGCTGGCGCGTACGATCCGGACGCGGTCCAGGGTGGTCCCGTTGGCCTCGGCGGCCTCCTTGAGCACAGCCATGGCGTTGCGCGCGCACACCCCGGCGAGTTCCTGGGCCTGCGCCAGACTCACTTCCGCGCCCACATGGCCGGTTCCCGCCAGCTTGCCGTCGACGAAGGGAACCTGCCCCGCGACGTACACGGTCTGGCCGCTGCGGGTCCACGGAACGTAGTTAGCGGCGGGTTTGGGCGGGGCGGGCACCTCGAAGCCGGCCTCGCGCAGGCGGACCTCGACCTGAGACAGGGACATGGAGCCGGCCACCCCGGCGCGGTTCATGAGTTCGATGCTCAAACCGTGCCCGCGGAGAGCCCCCTGCGGGTGCACTCTGCCATCCATAAGTTCACAGGCAGGGCTCAGGCTCAGCGTCGGGCAACTCGGTCACGCCCGCTGCCTCCAACGTCACCAGGATGCCGCTGGTCGTGCCCACGCTACCCTCCGGGAACATCGCGATCGTGTAGGTGGCTGTGCCCCCGGGCAGATCCAGGTTGGCGGTGAGCGCCGATGGTCCCGTGGCTTCAGCGCTGTCCAGGATGCCTCCCGCCGCGTCGAGTGCCTGCAATCGCAGCCGCAGGTTCCCATCCGCGGCGGTTGCCTGCCACCGCGCTATCGCTTCGATGTGGCGCTCGTCCGAGGCCTCGAAGACCGCGCAGTTGGGCGCCGAGCTAAGGCCAAGGCCCAGGGGGTCCGCAACGTACCCGCTCGTTGACAGCAGGAAGGACGCCGATGTGTTGGTTCCATCCGTCCGGCCGAGACCGCCGAGACCCGAAAGGACGCACCCCAAGCCAAACAGGGTGTCGTAGATGCAGGTGCCGCCCTCGCGCTCATAGAAGATTGCCCGCTCGCTCCGGATGTTGAGCGTGATGAAATTGCCATCCTCGCCCGAGCGCAATGGCCAGCAGGACTTGTCCGGAAAATCCTCCACGGTGAACTGGAACGGAACCCCCAGCGGCTCGGCACGGATGGTGACCGTGCTGTTCTCGCCGCCCAGCCTGAGGCCCTCGAGATCTCCCGGGTTTGGCCGCTCGCCCTGGCCCGCATCCCCGGGCTCCGGCTCGTCTGGCTCGTCTGGCTCCTCGGGGTCCGCCGTTGCATTGGGGTCGAAGGAGCCGTCCATGTCGAAACCCGGCGGGACGGGGCCGGCACATTGCTTGTCAACAATGGTGGCTTCCACTTGGTAGTCGGCCGCGTACAGGCCGCCTGCAAACGCGCTGCTTGAGGCCATGACAACCAGCAGCAATGCCATGAGGGCCACCCGGGCGCGACGCAGCACCACCGAGGACTCGCCCGCGCGGGTCCGCTTGATCCAGACCCGGCCGCCCACGATCATCAGGGCCCCCAGCAGGTCGGCCCATGCGCGTGCAAGAACCGCCTCCAGCACGCGCCCGGCCTGGTCGCCGGCATCCATGGATGTCGTGCCCCCGAACAAGGCCTTCAACATCGGCAGGATACCGACGGCGGGCAGCAGGCCCCAGGCCAAGAACAGCGCGCCAACCACCACCGATGCCATGCCCCATTGCTGCCGGCGGACCAGCCGCGGTTTGCGGCCATCATCGGGAGCGTCGTCGGGCAGGGCTCCTTCGGCCGCTGTTGGGGCCTCGGGCGAGTCCGGGATCATGGGGGCGTCTCGGGCCACGCACTGCCGGACTGTGCCGCTCGACTTGAGCACATCGGAGCCCCGCTGCGCCCAGCCCCGCCACCCAGCCGCCCAGCCGCGCCCAGCCCCACCGCCCGGCCGCGCCGCGCCGCCCCCCGCGGCGGCCGGCCGCACCGAATCGCGACCGTATCTCCTGGACTGCCGGCCCCTGCCCGTTTCCTCGAACCCCCTGCCTGGGCTGAAGCCGGAGTTGACGGGTACTGAGCCCCATTGGCTGCCCAGACCGATTGCCCAAGAGGAAATGGCCTTGCAAGCGGGGCGCTACCCCCACGGCATGGCACACGCCACCGTTACGGACACCGTCTTGTCCCACGCCCCCTGCACGGCCGTCTTGTCCTGCACCAACATCAAGCGAGCCCACGAATTCTACGTCAACAAACTCGGCCTGAGTGTCGTCCAGAAAGAAACCGACGCTCTGCGGCTACAAGCCGGTAACGGAACGAACCTGTTCCTGTACCAGCGCCAGGCGCCGCCCAAGGCCGAGAACACCGTGGCCGGCTTCTCTGTACCCAACATCCGCGAGGCCGTCAAGCAACTGCGCGCCAAGGGCATCGTCTTCGAGGAATACGACTTCCCTGGCCTCAAGACGGTCGACGCCATCGCCACGACCAACGGCGTTCAGGCCGCCTGGTTCAAGGACCCCGACGGGAACATCATCGCGATTGACCAGCAGTAGTGCCGTCGCTGCGTCGCTGCGTCGCTGCGCTGCCGTGCATGCCAGTTACCGCTGATGCTCGTGGCAGCGCCCCCGGGCCGCGACCGGGCGAGGGCACCGCTGCACGCCCCTGACGAAGCTGCATTGTACGTAGGGTCCCGCGTGCAACCCGGCGGGTTCCTCGGACCTGTTGCCGACATCCGGATGGCCATGCTCGTCGCGGCCGCCAGCCATCATGTGGATGATGACGGGACCCCAAAGCAGGGCGAATACAACCCAGAGCACCCCCGCTACGAGTCCGTCGGCATCATGCCCAACCAATACGCCCGCTAGCCCCAGCAGGCTCATGAGAACAAAAGCCGCAGTTCTGCGGGGGCGCCGCGCCCACGACTTGCGATATTCCACAATCAACCAGGAAATCCGATCGGTCCACGAAAGGGCAAGCAGAGCAATGACGATCAGCAACAGCACCCAATCGGTTGGTTCCACGGCGACTCCACCAACGGCGACAAGGCGCCGGTCAAGCGGTCAAAGCAGGGCCGAGGAATAAAACTCGGGTGTAACACTTCCACGCAGAGCGCGACGCCAGCAACCCCAAACCCGTTCATCTCCCCTGAACAGGCCCCCTCTCAACCCTTTTAACAGCCAGCCCAGTCGGCGGCCCGGTTATCATGGTAAACATCGCTGTCCTCGTCAAGATGGCCCCCGACGTGAGCCAGTTGAAGGTCGACCCGGCCACGCAGCAGCCCAAGATGCAGGGGCTCCCGTGGAAGGTGTCCGACTTCGACAAGCACGCAGTGGAGGCGGCCGTCAAACTCAAGGAGGCCGGCCAGGCCGCCAAGATCACGGCCTACTGCTTCAACGGCGGCCCGACGGCAGCCAACCTCATCAAGGAGCCCCTCGCCATGGGGTGTGACGAAGCGGTTCTCATCACCGGCCCCAGCGCCGACGGCGGCGGCACCGCCAAGGCTCTGGCCAAGGCCATCGAGGCCGACGGCGGCGCGGATCTGGTTTTCGCTGGCGAAGTGTCCATCGACCGCGGCGCCGGCGAGGTTGGCTCCCGCGTGGCCGCCCTGTTGGGGATGCCCAGCCTGTACAACACTCAGCAAATCATGGGTGTCGAGGGTGGCAAGCTGAAGGCCGTGCGCGACGGCGACCCCAGCCAGACCGTCGAAGTGACGCTGCCGTGCGCGGCAACGATGAACGACGAGATCAACCACCCCCGCCTGCCTGCCCTCATGCAGATTCTGCAGGCCGGCAAGAAGCCGATTCGTACGGTTACGACGGCGGACCTGGGACTCGACGACGCGGCCCTGGCTCGCGTCATGAAGATGACCGCCAACGTGGCGCCGAAGCAGGACCGCAAGAACGTTGTTTTCTCCGGTGACGACGCCGTGGATCAACTGGTTGCGGCTCTGAAGAAGGAGGGTGTTGCCTAATGGTGAAGGTACTCGGCTGGTCCGACGACGACCAGATGTGCAGCGAATCGCGCACCAAGGTCGCCTCCTTTGGCGACTTGTTCAGCATCGACCGCTCCGGCCTGCCCGACCAGGACCCCAGCACCATCGCGGCAGCCATGGCCGCCGCCGTCAAGGAGAACGGCATCGACTTCGTTCTCATCGGCGCCTCCAAGCTCGGCAAGGACATCGCCCCCCGGCTGGCCGGCCTGCTGGACTGGCCCTACGCTGCCGAAGTCCAGAGCCTGGAACACAGCGGCGACGGCTGGACCGTCAAGCGCATGGTCCTGTCCGGTAACAGCATGGCCACCTACGCCATGGGCCCCCACGCCGTGTGTACCACGACGCCCGGCACCTTCGAGACCACCGAGGACCCCCACGGCACCGAACTCAAGCTCGCCGCCGCGGGGCCCAGCACCGTGACCGTGACCGGCACGAAGGGCGAGGAACACAGCGACTTCGACCTCGGCAGCGCCGACGTCGTGGTCGGCGTGGGCCGCGGCTTCAAGGACAAGGGCGACATCAAGCTCGCCGAGGACCTAGCGGCCAAGTTCAAGGGCGGCGCCGTCGGCTGCAGCCGCCCCATCGCCGCTGACCTGAAGTGGCTCGGCGAGGAGCACTGGATTGGCCTCTCCGGCCACGAGATTCGCCCCAAGGCGTACATCGCCGCCGGCGTGTCGGGCCAGATCCAGCACGTCGCGGGCATCCGCGGCTCCAAGCTGATCATCGCCATCAACACGAACAAGGACGCGCCCATCTTCCAGGTCGCCGACTACGGCATCGTCGGGGATCTGTACAAGATCCTGCCCGCGCTGGCTGAAAAGCTGTAAGTCGCGGCGCTACCGCCCCTCACGCTGCCGGCGGGGTCCGCGCCTCCCCGCCCGTCGGCCGGGGCGACGCCACATCTGGTTGGCGGCGGGCACCAGCGAAGGTATGACGTGGATTGGTGCTTAGGCAGTGGCTGAAATGCGCGCCCAAGGCCTGATCCTGGCCATCATTCGACTCGGGGCAAGCCAGGGGCTCCACGACACTGGGCCCAACCGGGGGCCGTCGGAGGCAAGCAGCGGACCCGCTGGCTTTGGGCATTGTGTGGCAAAACCCAAAAAGGACCAAGCCCCACGTCCCTCCGTGAACCGGATCCTCGTTGCTTTCTGTGTACTTGCCGTCGCCCTGCCGGGCTGCCTCAACGACCTGGGAACAACACTCGTCGGAGATCGACCGGATCCCTACGACTACATCAGCAGCCGGGATTATGACCGCCTCGTGGTGGAAATCGACTACGTGGCTGGCAAGGCGCCCCCCCAGTCGGCCATCAACATGCTCAACACACGGCTGGGGGAGTGCCTGGACAAGCCGGGTGGCATCGTGGTACGACTGGGCGACGAGATTCCCGGCGGCGGATCGCCCTACACCCTTGATGAAATGCTGGGGCTGCGCGACCAGTGGAAGGATGCCAAGCATGGCGACGGGCAGGCCTCGGCGTGGATCGTCTACCTGGACGGCCGCTACAGCGAGAGCGATTCCGTGCTCGGCGTGGCGTTCGGAGGCGACACGGTGGCCATCTTCAGCGACCGGGTCTCTGCGGCTTCCAACGTGCTGGTGTCCACGAGCAAGATTCACGAGGCCGTGCTCGTGCACGAGTTCGGACACCTGCTTGGGCTGGTGGACAATGGCATTCCCATGGTCTCCAACCATGAGGATTCACAGAACCAGGGCCATTCCAACAACCGCAACAGCGTCATGTACTGGGCGGTGGAAACGTTCGACATCGTTGGATTGATCCAGAACGGCGGAATTCCCAACCGGTTCGACAGCGCAGACAAGGCGGACTTGGCCAACGCGGGCGGCATTTGTGGCAACGCCTCGGAGGCTGACGCGCTGCCCGGTCTGCCGCCGCTGCCCCCGCTGTAAACCCGAACGGGTTCGAGGATTGGCTGGACCCGTCCTAGGGTAGCGTGTCGTCAACCCTATAGCCGACCCTCCGGGTACAACGCTCGCCATGGCCGAGGGCAACTGCGTTCCCACGCCCGATTTCCCGTGCCGAGTCAACCAGGACTTGATGCCGCCGGGAACCAGCTTCTGGATGTACGCATTGACGGCGCTTGCCGTCCTGGTTTTTGCGTACGGCATCTGGGAAATGGTGAAGGTGTGGCGTCTGGGCAAGGCGTGGAAGCCGGGCGACTGGAAAGTTGGCCTGCGCCGCATGGTGGAGGGCATCGCCACCCACCGCAAGTTCATGCAGCAGAAGCGGCCGGGCACCATGCACGCCTGGCTGTTTGGCGGCTTCGTGGTGTTGTTCATTGGCACCACGATCGTGGCCATCGACGCGGACTTCTTCGAGTTGATCCTGGACAGCAAGCTCCTGTACGGCAACCAGTATCTGATCTTCGAACTGGTCCTGGATGCCTTCGGCATCCTATTCCTGCTGGGCGTCGCTCTCTTCCTGAAGCGCCGCTGGGTGGACAAGCCCGCCCACCTGCCGACGCGCGCCGGCGACATCGGCGCCTTGGTGGTCCTGCTGCTCATTGGCGTCACCGGCTTCCTGCTTGAGGGCATGCGCATCCGCCACCAGATTCAGGCCGACGGGATCACGTATGCCCACTGGTCGTTCGTCGGCAATGCGATCGGGTACCTGTTTGCCGACACGGATCCCGGGACGCTACAGTCGGTTTACCGGGTGACGTGGTGGACCCACTTCGCGCTGTGGACCGGGGTCCTTGCGATTCTCCCGTGGACCAAGTTCAAGCACATCATCACGAGCAGCCTGAACCTGTTCTTCCACGACGATGACAGGCAGGCGCGGGCGAACCTGCCCACGCCGTTCAGCCTCCAGGAAATGATGGACTCGGGCAACATGGACCTGCCCCAGGTCGGCTACGCCACGATTCGGGACTTCACCTGGAAGGACCGCCTCGCCCTGGATGCCTGCACCAACTGCGGCCGCTGCGAGTCGGTTTGCCCCGCCAACGCCGCCGGGCGGCCCCTGTCGCCACGCAAGCTCATCCAGGACCTGCAGCACCAGATGTGGGCCGACTACCGGGCCGGCAACAAGGCTGGCGCCGACTACCAGTCGCCCAAGCTGACCGATGTCGGCGACCTGGGCAACCAGATTCAGGAGTCGACGCTGTGGAGTTGTGTCACGTGCCGCGCCTGCATGACCGAGTGCCCCGTCGACATCGAGCACGTGGACATCATCGTGGAGATGCGCCGGGCACTGGTGATGGAGTCGAAACTGGACGAGCACCAGTCCAAGCTGCTGGTCAACCTGACCAACGCCGGCAACCCGTACGGCTTCCCCGCCAGCGACCGCATGGGCTGGACGGCCGGACTGCCCGACGGCGTCTACGTGCCCACGGCCCAGGAGAAGCTGGCCAAGGGGGAGCCCGTGGAGCTCCTGTGGTGGATCGGGTGCGTGGGCAGCTTTGATCCCCGCAACAACCAGGTGACGCGGTCCCTGGCAACGATCCTCAACGCCGCTGGCGTCGACTTTGCCATTCTCGGCAACGAAGAACGGTGCACAGGCGACCCTGCCCGGCGCCTGGGCGAGGAGGGCCGCTTCCAGCAGTCGGTGATGGAGAACTTGGTGACGCTACAGCAGTACGGCGTCAAGACCGTGATCACCCAGTGCCCCCACTGCTTCAACACGCTGGCCAACGAGTACCCGGAGTTCGGCGCCGAACTGGACGTGGTCCACCACACCCAGTACCTGGAACGGCTCATTGACGACGGCAAGATTCCCCTCAAGGAAGGCAAGGAACTCAAGGTCACGTACCATGATTCCTGTTACCTCGGCCGCCACAACGACATCTTCGACGCCCCTCGCCGGGTCTTGCAGAAGGCCAACAACGGCCTCCCTGTCCTGGAGATGGCGTCCAACCGTGAGAAGGGCATGTGCTGCGGCGCCGGCGGCAGCAACATGTGGTTCGAGATCGCCCAGGAGGACACGCGCATCAACGTGCTGCGCACGCGCGAGGCGATCGAAACCGGCGCCGACACGGTGGCCTCCGCCTGCCCCTTCTGCCTGACCATGATCAAGGATGGCATCAGCCTCAACGGCAAGGAGGAAGAGATCCAGGCCAAGGACCTGGCCGAAATCCTGGCCGAGCACCTGGATTGGACGCCGCCCGTCGTCGAGCAACCCGTCCAGGAAGGGGGCGGCGAAGCCGCTGCCGCAGACGACGGGCTGTGGGAAGGGTGAAGGTCGCCCATGGGGCTGTGCTCCCGTCTGGGCGAAGCCACGGCGTACCTAGCAGCCGCCCACGACGGTGCACCATACGTATTCCAGGAGTTCAATCGCGGCGCGGCCCCAGCCTTGGGCGAGATCGATGATGAGATTGATGCAGCCCTGAATCTGGTCGCCTGGCACCCCGGGGCCGCAGTAGCGTTCAATCGAAGACTCGGCCTCAGTTTTGGCAACGCCAGCGTAGTGGCTAGCGCAAGCCACGATCACTTCGGCCGCTTCGCCCTGGTAGATCTCACCATCGCAGCGCATGGTGAACGAATCACCCTGCGCCGACACGGGTTGCGCGGCTCCAAGAAGAAGCGCCGTCATGAGCATGGCCATTGCACCCATTTTCAGTTGTTTCACGCTATTCACCTGCGGACCACGTCCGCAAATCACCCATTGGCCCCTTGGGTCATAACGAGCGGAGAAGGTTTTTTGGCCTATTTCTGCACGGGCGACGATCCGGGGCCGAGCCAGTCGTGATTTGGCCAGCGTTCGTCCCTTGGGCCGTTTTCCGGGGGTCCGCCGGGCTAAATTCCGACCGATGCCCGGCGAACCGGGGCGCTGCTCCTACAGGTAGTTCCCCGGGCGGCGAAAAAGCGCCCCTTCGCGGCGCCTTGATTCATCCTGACGGCTAGCGGCCGTCCAAAAAAATCAAGAAAAGAGACTGAAGGGGAGGAGGGGTTTGCAGGCACCCTAGACCGGAGGCCATCCCGGCGGGGCGGGGAAACCGCCCGGGGGGGTGCCGCAGCCGCCTGGGTTGAGGGCGTTGCAGCGGTTCCACTCGGCGAGCTTGCCGGGGTACGCGGAGGCCCAGGAGAAGACACGGCCGCCGTAGTTGGTCACCGGCGTTGTGTGGGGCAGGATCGCGTCCAGTACGGCGTCACGGCAGTCCGAGAACTGGTTCTGGTACGACTTGTCCGTGTTGGAGCAGTACGCGTCGGCGAAGGCGTCGAACGCGGCCTGTTGGGCGTCCTCTGCGGCGTCCTCGGCCTGGCCGGGTGCGCCCTGAACGAATGCCATGGCTTGGTCGGCGGCTTCCTCGGCATCCTCCTGTTGGCGGTCGATGTTCTCGAACAGTAGGCGGATGTTTCGGTTCATGAATCGCTCCTGGTCGGCGGCCTCTTGTTCGGCGTCAGCAACGGCCTGAGCGGCTTGTGCTTCGGCGTCCGCCACGGCAGCCTCCACGAAGAGGATCGCGAGACCCAGGTTGCGCTCGGCGACGGCCTGCGCAAAGGCGGCCGTTCGGGTAGCCTCATCGTCAGCGCCCTCGGCGGCCGCCTCCCCATCGGCCACCGTGCGCGTAGCGAAGAGCAACGTTGCCCCTGCCGCCTGCGTGGCGCAGACGTCCGGGTAGGGCAACGGTTCGCCGATACAGTGCCGCAGGATGCGGCCGGCGGCCGCATTGGCATTTTCGACGGGTTCGCCGGCGACGGCAGGCGCCGTCGAAAGTGCAACAAATGAGACAATCAGAATCAAGCTTATCGAGCGAAGCAACAGCTTCGCACCCAACCATGGCAAGGCCATATTCGTGATAATAGCCATTATCTATATAACTAGATAGGTGGGTAACGCTGCTGTGGGCAGGGGGAACCCTGCTTGGGGTGGCAAATGGGGGGGTACTACGACCCTAATCCAGCCGGGGGGCTAGCGCTTGGCTCGCCCCGCGCCGGGTTTTCAGGATAGCCATGGCGCTTTTGATGATGATTCTCAACCGCCCGCAAACCACAACCGCCAGCCCACTTGGGCATGCATTGGCTCCATGCGCGGCCATGGACAAGGTGGCGACGTGCCCAATCGTGCTCCCGCACATGCCTTCCCGGGCTTCGCCGCTGACTTCGGCCGAAGGCCGGACGACCACGAGGTGGCTGCGATGTCACGCGCCCTCTGAGGCCCGAAACGGCGGTAGCCGGTCCCCGGGGCCGAGTGCCTTGCGTCGGATTCGGGCCGCAACACCGCTGAGGGGGCGGCGAGACCTCTCCCAAGCCCTTAAGACCGGAGCCTAACTCGCGCGCTCCGCCGGACCTACTGGGGAGGTAGCAAAGCGGCTATGCACGGGCCTGCAGAGCCTGTGACGGGGGTTCGAATCCCTCCCTCCCCTCTAATGCTCGCCCAATGCCGGACCCACGGATACTACCGCGGAGAGCTTTGCCCCCTGTGTGATGTCAAAGGTCGCTTCCTGATGAGCGACCAGGAAATCGACCGCGTCGGCCGCATGATGGCCGGCATCCTGCGCCACTTCCCGGAGCGTTTCAACCTCCAAATGGACGGCCGTGGCTGGGTTGACTTGGACGAATTCGTCAACCAGGTTCGCCGCAGCCGACGCAACAACCGCTGGATGCGCCGCGAGCACATCGCAGCCCTAGTGGACACCGACGAGAAGGGACGCTACCAGATCGACGGCGGCATGGTGCGCGCCACGTACGCCCACAGCGTCAACGTCAACCTGGACGATCTGCCCGAGGCCGAGGCGGACTGGCTGTACTTCCCCGTCAGCGAGGAAGAACTGGGCATCGTGCTCGAAACCGGCCTGCGCCCTAGCGACCGCAACATGATCCACCTGTCGAGCAGCCCGGAGAAGGCGTACAGCGCCGGCCGCGTGCACATCGGCGACCCTATCATCCTCAAGGTGAACGTTCCCGGGGCCACCGCCAGCGGGAACTACATTTTCCGCGCCGGCAAGTCTGTCTACGTCACCGACGCCGTCGAGCCCGAGTTCCTGGAGGAACTCAAGGACGAGGACGTCATGGCGGAACTGCGCGACCGCTTCGGCAGCAGTGCGACGGACGAGGAAGAGTAGGCGAAATGCGGCTCAGACGCGCCGCCTTCAGGAACCGGGCGAGCCTGTTGCTGGCGTCTCGCCGGGCAACCGCGGACAGCACCACACCAAGCTGTGCCACCGGGGCCGTTGCCAACAATCCGTAGTGTGGCTCCCACTGCCGCTCGCGCCGGCGCGATATGCCGCGCCCTTCGATAGCCACGGGGGGGCGGTGTTACCAAGCCATGCCGCAACCACCGCCGCCGGTGGCGCCGATCCCAGCGACCGGCGACCTCGTGCGTAGCATTAGGGTCGGCTCCGGCACAAGGATAGCCTACTGCCCGGTAGAAACCGGAGACTCAAGCGGGCGTCCTTCCGCCAATGACGCCCCGTGCGTTGCAACGCTGGGCATCCGGCCCGCAACGGGCGCCGAGTCGAGACTGCTAGATCGCGGTGAAGGGAAAGGAGGGAGAAATTGAAAGACGTTCTACCAAGTTTGATGAACCCAGTCGCCATCGATTTCGACGAACTCCATCTGACCTGAAGGGATTGGGGGCAGGGGCGCTTCGAACGCCCACCTCTTGGCATAAAGCATGGTCCCGTCGATGTCAACAAATTCAATCTGCACAGAATGTCCAATCCCACAGACATCCATCGCGGGCATACCAATCATGGAGGACGTAGTGAAGTTTGAAGAGACCGACACCGATGTCGCATTGAGCGTTTGTCCGTTTCCGTCCAGGATTCGCATCGTCATCTGCGCTGCAACAGGGGGCCGATATCCTTCCAGGCTCCAAGTTGAAACTAGGTGGCAATCGGGGTCGCGGGGCGCGTGCACCATGACACTATGATCCAGCGCGTCGCGCCCGGGCGGGTGCTTCAATGCAGTACCGACCCAGTCACCTCTCGCCAGGGATAAAATCGAACTGGCGTGCCCCCCCACTCCAGAGTAGCCGATCCAGTTTTGGAGGTACCCGTCGGCCATGAATCGATCTTGGGCGCCCGCAGGCAAATCTCGCAACGCTGCGGCACCGTTCTCTCCAGATCCACTGAGTGCGTGCGCGATGGGACTCAGGTACGCATCTTCGAACGTAATCGGCGTGTTGATTGTAATGTCAATCAACGTGCGGCACTCCGCCGCGCCCTCAAATTGAATGGTCATCGTTGAGCCATCAGGTGCCAAAGAGATCGGTAACCCTCGGCCGGCGCCGAAATCAACCGCTTCGGCCGCCCACCCACCATCATGGTCGTAGAGGCCCAGCCGCAGATCGATGAATGGAAGGTCCAATACGTTGTCCACTTGGTACATGCCGACATCGGTCGGGAGTGCGATGCTTGCCGCGATCGATTCGGGAGAGTGCGACCTGGCGTCGTGATGGTGGTTTCCGTACGTAAATCCAATCTTGGACAAATGCTCTTTGCGGCCTCCATTTGACTCCCACGTGGGCAATTCAACGAATAATGCCTCGAAATAGGGATCCCAGAATGGGCTGTCCAACCGATCGCAACGGGTGCCTGCCTCTTCCAGCACGGAAATTTCCACGCCAACCGTAACATCCGCCAAACTACTGCTCGGAGCGAGATCAGCGCCATCGGGGAGGCCGTCCCCATCAGTGTCGGACGAATTGTAAAGGCTCCCCAGAGCCATTTCAGCGCAGTTGGTTAGTCCATCCCGATCGTAGTCTACGAAATCCCATTCTTGACTACAGACAATACCGAAGCCTTCGCCAAGGTTTGTTCCGGTGGCGTTGACACTGAGCAACAGGGCCACGGCTAGAGATACCGCGGCCGCCGACAGTTTTTGGTTTTTCATGTTTTCACCGCTTGGCCTTTGGCCCAGCAAACTCCGAAGATCTAGGCCGAGCTTAGCTAACGTCGAACAGGCGTTGTCCTGTTCGAACGCGGCTATTAATCGATCCGCGGCCCGCGGAGGCGTCTGCCGTAGCACCAGCACAAACCTTGAATATCTGCGGAAACGTGGTGAACTGCTCATGGCCGAAATTCGGCGCATCGTTTTCGTTCTCCTTGCTATTCAGCTGTTGGTCAGTGGATGCGCGTCTCCGCGAGCGAATCTGGACGATGTTTTATCGTCCGAGGATCAATTAGTGGAAGAAATGGCCGAGGTAAGCGTAACCGTCAGGCACCCTCGCAGTTGGGACGACAGCTACGAATTTGCACTGGTCGTGGTCGCGCCGGATGGAACTTCAAAGTCCGGAACGGAATCATGTGATCCGTGCCTAGTAGAAGACACCACCTCAGGCGACCTGCATTACGGGGCGAACGAAACCAGCACGTACCCCTACCTAGTCTTCGACCGCGTCGCGTACAACGGCACCTGGACCGTCGAGTTGGAATGGAGCCACAACAACATCCTCGGCGTGTGGGAGGGGGATCAAGTCGGCCCGTTCCACCTGTACCCGAGCGATTGCGTGCACGTCGGCCTAAGCGAGATCAACAAGACGCCGCGCGAAGCGACCGTTGCCTCGTCCGACTGCTTTGAAGGCGGCGTGATGACGTTCACCTACGACGGCTACAACGCCACGTTCGACATCCCCGCGCGGACCTAAGTCCTGTCAACCCCCGCCCCGCCAACGTTATGTAGGACACCTGTGTCGGCGGCTCCTGTCCCCGAGGCGAAGTGCATCGGAGACCAGTCGCAAACCACCTGGGCCGTTAGCTTAGTCAGGTAGAGCCGCGGACTCTTAATCCGCTGGCCGCCGGTTCGAATCCGGTACGGCCCGCTACGAACGCAAGTGAGTGAGGGGCGACCCGGATTCGCCCGAGCGCCGCGCGCGAGGGAGAACCCGGCGGTTCGTCAGGGCCGTCGGTTCGAATCCGGTACGGCCCGCTACGAACGCAGTGAGTGAGGGGCGAACCGGGTTCGCCTGAGCCCGGCGAGGGAGACTCCGAGGTCGTCGCAGACGTCCTTGGAGGTGGATTCGGTACGGCCCGCCTTCTTCCTCCACTTTTGATCGCGGAAGCGATCCACCTTCCCTTCGTCCAGCCTTGGCTGCGTTTGAGCAGGCTAACTGGCCTGATCGGTCGGCTTAGCCGATCGATCACTCCTCGGGGGAGTCCCGTCGGGGGCGGAGCCCCCAGGGTTGTGGATCCGGTACGGCCCGCCTTCTTCCTCCACTTTTGATCGCTGAAGCGATCCATCCTCCCTTCGCCCAGCCCTGGCTGCGTTTCAGCGGGCTAGCTGGCCTCGGTCGGCGTAGCCGATCGATCACTCCTCGGGGGAGTCCCGTCGGGGGCGGAGCCCCCAGGGGGTTGGGTCCCGTCGGGGGCGGAGCCCCCAGGGGTTTGGGTCCCGTCGGGGGTGGAGCCCCAAGGGTTGTGGATCCGGTACGGCCCGCTACGAGCGTCATGCGTGGGCTTGGTCCCCCGGCCCGTACCGAAGGTCCCCGGACTTTAGCCGTCCGCGGCCAGTTTCTGCCCCGCGCCCCAGGCGCCTGTGGTTTTACCAAAGCAGTGTGTGCCCGTTGTGTGGCCTTGCCCGACAATGCCTTCGAGGACTTCTTCGTGGCAGCGGTCTTTGTCCTCCTTGCGTTCCTTGTGGTGCTGATCCTTCGCCGGGGTCCACCGCCGGGCAAGGCGGAGTTGACCGTCGACGCTGGCAATGGCTTCCATCGCAGTGGGCTGCACCTACGCATCGTCAATATCGGGGGCCGCCTGACGGCGATCAACGATGTCTTGCTGTCCAGTGGTGGCCGTTCCACCTCCATTGCCGGATTGGGGACGGTTCTCAGGCTGCCCCGGGACCTCCTGGTGGGGGAGTCCATTGAAATGCGCGTGTCTCCCCGAGAGCTTCTCTTGGCCCTGGAACGCCTGCGTCTGGAGCGGCCCCGGTTCAGGGTTGAACTGGCGGTTTTTGGGGGAACCACCGTTGTTTCAGAAGATCTGGAGGTTCCCCTGGCCTGGCATCACCAGTTGTCGCCGGCCCGGCGTTCGCAGCCGGGTCACGAGACTCGATAGAATCTGGTGGGCCAGTCGTGCCCGATGGCCCAGGCGGCCTCTTCGGTGAGATCGCCATTTTGTAGCAGGCCCTTGACTCGCTTGGGGACCGTATCGCACGGCATGACGACGTTGGGCCGGGTGGGCTCGTCGATGTAGTCGGTCTCCAGCATGAAGCGAGTGCTTTGTTTGGCAAGCGCGGCCCGGATGTTGCTTCGGCCGGCGATGATGCTGGGGAAAACGCCGTGGTGTTCTTCCTCCCGCACCAGGGGGCCGCAGTAGTGTTTGATGACGCGTTGGCGGGGCAGGCCGGCCCGGTCGGCCATCTGGCCGAATTCTAGCATGGTGGCCGCCTCGGTGTGCTCTGTGTGTAGCAGGATCGGCACGTCGGCGTCCTTGGCGCGGCCCATGCCATATTCCAGCAGGGCGTTGCTGCGGTCCCACGCCTCGGAGTCCACATCGAAGTGCGGTCTGCCGACCTCGCCGATGCAGACGGCCTTCTGTTCTTCACACAGTCCGGCTGCGATGTCATAGCAAGCCCGTGCGAACGCCTCCGCCGCGTCCCAGCCCTCCGCTTCGGCCAGCTTGAGCGGCTCCAGGGGGTAGGGGCCCAGCACCGTGTGCACGATGCAGCCTGTCTCACGCCGGATGTCCTCCCCGAAGGCGATGTGATCCAGGCATGTCTGCTGGAATGCAGCCACGGTGGTGGGGTAGCTCGGGAGCCGCACGTGGGCGATGCTGGTGCCGCCGGCGGCCATGAACTCCCGTACCGCGTCCATGCCCTTCCAGCCGTCCGGCTTGCAGTGGAAGTGATTGTCATGGATGGGTAGGTTGTCGGGGGTGGATTGGGTCACGGGGGCACCTCGGCGCCGGGCGCCAGGCCGGCTGACGGCTCAAGCCGGGTTTGACGTGGCCGCGGGCCGGACACGGGGTGCGTGGTTGATGACCGCTGCGTTGGGTCGCGGGATGGCTCGCGGCGCGTTGATGGGCCCGTCACGCCTCCGTCACCGGCCCGTCGTGGGCCAGTCGCCGGTGCGGCACCTGCCCCAGGCGTCCGCACAACCCTTATGGCCGTCCGCTACGCTCCACGGGTGGTGGTATTCATGCAGCGAGTTCTTGCCGCAGCCCTGGTGTTGCTTTTCGTCATGGTGGCTCTTCCGAGCCAATCCCAGCAGGCCCCGCACGTGGCGGACACCCGGGAGATGTCGCATCGCAACTGCCTGTCCTCCGGGCACATCGAGTCCATGTCGACGGACGGCATCGCGGTCTGTACCTCTGGCAGCGAACTCCCTGTTCTCAAGGTGTCTGCCCGCTACGAGCGCGTCTGCGTGCTTCTCTCCAGCCAGAACATCGACTGCTACGGGGACAGCGAACACACCGGCGAGCCCAACGACTACCTGGGCGGCGATGCGGTGGACATGGAAACGGGCTGGACCTACCTCTGCTACGTCAACACCGCCGGCAACGTCCCCTGCGAGGGCGGCCAATTCCACGGCCAGTCCGCCGGCTACTGGGGTGGGGACGCCGTTCAGGTGTCCGTCTTCCGCCAGCACTCCTGCGCCCGCACCAGCAGCGGCGATGTGCACTGCTGGGGTGACAATACCTACGGACAGAGCGCCCATTACCTCGGCGGCGACGCGGTTGATGTCGACGTTGGCTTCCACCACACCTGCGCCGTCACCACCGGCGGCAACGTGGTCTGCTGGGGCCGCGACCTGTGGGGAGAGTCCACGGGTTACACCGGCGGCAACGCCGTCGGCGTCGAAATCGGCCGCGATCACTCCTGTGCGGTGCTCTCCAACGGCAACACCGCTTGCTGGGGCCGCAATCTCTTCGGCGAGTCCAATGCGTACACCGGCGGCGACGCCGTCGAGGTGGGCGTGGGCATCGTCCACACCTGCGTCAGGACCAGCTCCGGCAACGCGCACTGCTTCGGCCGCGACGAGTACAACAGCCGCATGCAGTACAGCGGCGGCGACGCCGTCGGCCTGGAGGTCACCCGCTGGCTGACGTGCGTCCTGAAGAGCGACGCAACCGTCCACTGCGAGGGCCGCAACAACGCCGGCCAGGCACAGGACTATCCCGGGCCGCCCGGCCCCGAGGACTTCATCGCCACCCTGATCGCGCCCGACCCGTAATGTCCCGTGGCGCAACGGCGAAATAGCACCGCCTCCAGCGGGGGCTCATGCAACCCCGTGGGATGCTGCTTGCCACGCTGTTACTCGCCGCCGTCGCCCTGGCCGGCTGCTCGGGCGGCCCCGCCCAAGACTTCGTCACTCCTGATCAGGACGACGAGGGACGCTACGTGATTCGCATGACGTCGGGCCTCCGTTTCGTGCCCGAGAATGCCCAAGTGCCCGCCGGCTCCACGGTCGTCTGGGTCCACGAAGGTGGCGGCCTCCACGACACCCGCTCCGAGGATGGTCTGTGGAGTTCCGCCCTGCTCGATGAGGGGGAGGAATACGAGTTCACCTTCGATGACGCTGGCGAACACGAGTACTTCTGCAACCCCCACCGGTCCAGCGGCATGATCGGTGTCATCCGCGTCACTTAGATCGGTCCGCTGGCGCTACGGCTTTCCGCGCAGCTTCGGGAGACTCGGGCGGCGCACGACTCGCGCCCGGAGGTCACCGTCCTCCTGGCCCCAGGAACGCTGCGCCTGTAGCCGATCCAGATCCTTGACGATCTGCCGGGCGTGCATGGCCGGGTTGACGACCCGGTAGGCGTTCACAATGACGCCGTCCTCGTCCAGGAAATACGTGCAGCGCTTGACGGCGAAGTGGTTGCGACCAAGCAGGCTGGTGCGCCACGCTTCGTAGAGATCGTGCACGTGGCCGTCCACGTCGGACAACAGGTAGAAGGGCAATTGATGCTGGTCCCTGAACGCGCTGTGGGATGCCGTTCCGTCCAGACTGACCCCCACCACGACGGCTCCCCGCCGGGCGATTTCCTCGTATTGATCGCGGAAACTGCGCGCTTCCAGAGCGCACACAAGTCCCCCGTCACGTGGGTAAAAATACAACACGATGGGGCGCCCGCTGAGGCTGGATAGACGGACGTCCCGGCCGTCGGCGTCCTTGAGGACGAAGTCAGGAGCGAGTTCCCCGGGCCGAAGCACGTCTTCGGAACCTGCCGGCAGGCTCTTAGCCTTGCCCCATGGAGCCACTTACCCGTCGGCGGGCCGCAGGGGCACCTGGATTTGCTGCTCCGTCTCCCCCTCGATTTCATCCATCAGGTGGACCTGCAACAGCGGCCCGCGTGGCTGGTGGCCCTCGCGCTTGATCCAGTCAAGCAGCGCCTGCCGGGCCGCCGCAAGCCCACCCACGGGGCCCTCGTAGTCCAACACGGCGTACGGGCCCTCGTCGAGCACATCCACAGTGGCCACATCATCACCCTCGAAATGCCGGGGCGTTCCCACCAGCAAATCGATCCGGTGCCCCTCCTCCACGTGGGGCCCGTGCGGAAACCGGATGGCGCTGGGCCCGCCGATGAGTTCCTGCAGGATCAGGTGCTGGTAGAGCGGTCGGCGAGTGTCGTCCACTGTCTCCAACGGACCGTGGTGGGCCACCACCGCCACGCGCCGCTCCGGCAGGTACTCGATGCGAATGTCGTGCGTCACGCGAGTTCCCTGAAATCGGCGAGCAGTTGGGCCGCGTGCTCTTCGGGCTTCACCTTGGCGTAGTGTTTGAGCACCTTGCCTTCGGCGCCGACGAGGAACGTCTCACGGTTGATGCCCATGTACTTGCGGCCGTACATGTTCTTCTCCTTCCACACGCCCAGCTCCTCCAGCGTCGGCTCGTCGGCAATCAGCAGCGGGAACGGCAGGCTGTACTTGTCGATGAATTTCCTGTGGCTCGCCTCGTCGTCCTTGCTGACGCCGAACACCTTCAGGCCCGCCGCGCCGAAGTCGGCCCACGCGTCGCGGATGCCGCAGGCTTCCTTCGTGCAGCCGGGCGTGTCGTCCTTGGGGTAGAAGTAGAGGACGTATGGCGTGCCGACGAGCGACTTGCTGCTGACCTCGTTGCCGTCCTGGTCCTTCATGGTGAACGCAGGCAAGGATTGGCCTTCCATGGGCGCCGCCAGCCGGGCGGGCTCCTTGAATCCGTCGGACCTCTCGGCAAGGTCCGTCTGCC
>JBFIJP010000012.1:0-22032 GCA_041600695.1 Thermoplasmatota archaeon
CGCCGCCCGGCCTGAGATTCCTACAGGCGCCGACGCAACGCCCCCACAACCCACACCAGCATGGCGACGAGGACCCACGGAGCCGGGGCCGCAGCGTCCTTGCCCTCATCCGGGGCGACGGCGAGGGCGGCCTCGTCCGCCACCTCCCGCTCGGTGTCGACGAGCACGTACAGGCGCGCCAGACTTCGCAGGCCCTCATCCGTGGTGGACACGGCCTCCAGAATCAGATCGGCAGCCTCGCCGTGGCGTGCATCCGCCGGCGGGGAGACGGCAACACGCACGAGTGCCTCGCCGCCCGATGCAACCCTGACCTCGGCAGGGCCCAGGATCTGGGCCCACTGCGCCGTGCCAGAGAGCCCGAGTTCGAACCGATGGTCCACGGAGGCACCGTTGCGCAGGGCGACATCGAAGACCACGGTCCGTCCCGGGTTGGCGAGTCGCTCCTGGGCACCCATGGGGGCCAGGGCCACATCGGCGAGGGTGGCAAACACATCGTCCACGGGATCATGGTATTCATTGAGCGGGAGTTTCAGCGTGGCGCCCGGCGCGATGGAGGGCGTTTCGGGGCCGGTTGTGGCGCTGGGCCGGCCCTGGGTGAAGGTGAGCCACAGGACGAGGCCCGAGTCGCGCTGGAAGGGAATTAGGTCGGCCTCTTCGTTGGGCACAACGGCGAGTTGATAGTCGCGCGCGCCGTTGGCTTCCAAATCCTCGGCGGGCGACGGCTCAATCTCCGCGATGACCGTTCGGCTGCGCCCGGGCTCGCCGCGAAAGTCCGGCTCAGCGCTGCCGGGGGGGCCAATGTAGATCAGTTGCCCGGACAGCACGGCTTGAGGGGCCGGGGCGGTGGTTTCAACGCGCGCCGACAGCAGGCCGACGCGGTCAAGATCAAAGTCCAAACCCATCTGCAACTGCGGAGAAAGCGGGTACTCCCAGGCATGCATGGATGACTCGCTTCCTGCGGGAACATAGAACGACTCGATTCGGCCGGCGCTAGGGCTGCCGTCGCTGAAGGCGTCGTCGGCGCGGGCGTTCATCCAGGCGTCCCCCTGGAATCCGGCCAGGACTGCATCGAAGACCGGCTGGATGTCGGCGTCGGATGCGCGGGCGTGCAGGTAGAGCGTGTCGTGGTGGCCCGCCGGCTGCGGGGTCTCCACGTAGACCACAGACAACTCGACGCGCCCGGCGGAACCACGATCGGTGGTGCTGTGCATTTCGAGCATGAACGCATCCCGGCTGCCATGCTGGTGGCGCATGGGCGTGGTCACCAGTACCGGGATGGTGCGGGCCTCGTTCCCGTCCAGCCGAAGGAGCGTCTGGGGCAACGTCACCGTCCAGGCGCTTGGGGCGCCGATCGCCTCCAGGCGGAACAGGTCCTCCTCCGAGTCGAGGTTGCTTGCCATCACTTCGAAGACAAACGTGGTTGCCTCGCCGTTGGACGCCCGGGCCGGAACTTCGCTGCTGAGGCGGGCGTGGCCTGTCTGGGCGGGGCCCAGCCGCACCGGCAGATCAGGTCCGGCGCCACTGTCCGGCATACGGTCCCTGGCCTGTAGCGGCATCGGCACCTCCTGCGAAGCAATGGACAAATCAAAGCCGTAGAGCAAACCCCAGGATTCAGCGACGAAGCCCGCCAGGAACGACCCGGCGAACGGCTTGCCGCCACGCTCGTCAATCAGGTGATCACGTTCCACGGTTGCCGAGACCGTGGCTTGCGTCGCATCCAGTTCCACCGGCACCTCGTGCATGTACGAGTACGCCTTTCGCTGGCTGTCGTACGCCATCAGGGCCGCCCAGCCGTTGGGGCCAGCGTCCCCCACGCGGTAACGAATGTCAAAGGCAACGCCGTACCGTTGTTCGCCATGACTGAAACTGAGAGTGATTTCCGAGGACTCAACCAAAGGCACGCCCTCGCCGAGGCTGGCCAGTTCGAGGCTGAAGACGAAGTGGTCCCGCTCCTCGAGCACACTTGCTGAAACCAGATCGTGCGCCCCCATTCGCCCCCCGGGTACCGCGGCCCCGGGCTGCCCCTGGAGCGGATACACCACGACATCGCCGGAGGCATCCTGCATCAGGGGCGAGTCCTGAGCCGATTGCTGGGCAGCCAGCGTGGGCACGTTCAACAACAGCACGAAGATCAGGCAAAGCAGTCGGGTCATCGCCGATTCACGCGCCGCTCTGGTTATCAGGGTTTCTGGCGGGAACGTCGATGCCACAACCAGCCGGCACCGGGATTGCACCGTGCACGATGCGCACGATGGGCTCGTAGGGCCTGCTTCGCTGTTGCTAAGCGTACTCGAGGCAGATGCCCCCTGCGCTCTTTTGTGGACGCCCCACGACGGCGCCTGCCGACCTATAAGTCCGGCAAAAGGCCCTTATGCGCTTTCCAAGTCCACGCGCCAAATGACCCCCTCAGCGGAGGCGCCCCACGCAACGTCATTTCTGGCGACACAACGCCGGGATTATTGGTGGCTGTACCCAGCCACCCTGGTGGCCATTCTCGGCGGCTTCGTCGCGTTTGCGACCTTCCGGATCCTGGAGGCCCAATACTGGGGCGCGGAATTCACCATTGACAACGGCAATTACCACTACCTGTCGCCGTTTGGCACCCCGGATCTGACGCCCCTGGTGCCGGCGTTCCTGCACTCCATTCCGCTGCTGGGTCCGTTCATGTCCAACCCGGCGGCACTGATCCTGATCTTCCCCGCAGGTTTCCGCTTCACCTGCTACTACTACAGGAAGGCGTACTACCGCTCCTTCGTCGCCCGCCCGAGCGCCTGCTCGACGGAGGCCCTCAAGGGCAAGAACTACAAGGGCGAACGCGGCCTGATGATCTTCCAGAACATTCACCGATACTTCCTGTACGCGGCGCTGATCATCACGGTCTTCCTGGCCTACGACGCCGCTCGCAGCATCTGGACGCCGCACGGCTGGTACTTCGGCATCGGCTCCGTCATCATGGTGGCCAATGTGGTCCTGCTGACCGGCTACACGCTGGGCTGCCACTCGCTGCGGCACCTGGTTGGCGGCCGCCTTGACTGCTATTCCTGCGACGCGGTCGCCCAGAGTAGCCACGGCGTGTGGAAGGCGTTCTCCAAGCTCAACGGCAAGCACGGCGTCTGGGCGATGACCAGCCTCTTCTCGGTGGCCTTGACGGACATCTACATCCGCTACCTTGGAAATCATCCTGAACTCACCCATCTGTTCGGGGTGCCTGTATGAGCGGCCGACCGGAAGTGGTTCGCCACGACTTTGACGTGGTCGTTGTCGGCGCCGGCGGCGCTGGCCTGCGTGCCGCGGTGGAGTCGTCCGCTCAGGGCGCCAAGACCGCGCTGATCTGCAAGAGCCTGCTCGGCAAGGCCCACACGGTCATGGCCGAGGGCGGCGTCGCCGCCGCCCTGCGCAACGCGGACGACCGCGACAACTGGAAGGTTCACTTTCGCGACACCATGCGCGGTGGCAAGTTCCTCAACAACTGGCGCATGGCGCAGATTCACGCCCAGGAAGCCCCGGATCGTGTCCGTGAGCTGGAAATGTGGGGCGCCGTGTTCGACCGCACGAAGGAGGGCTGGATGAACCAGCGCAACTTCGGCGGCCACCAGTACCCCCGCCTCGCCCACGTGGGCGACCGAACTGGACTGGAGATCATTCGCACGCTCCAGGACAAGGGTGTCCACTCGGGCATCGATGTGTTCATGGAGTACACCGTCACGAAGCTCTTCAAGGACGGCGACAAGATCAGCGGCGTTCTGGCCTACGAGCGCGAGACCGGCCGCTTCCACCTTTTCGCCGCCAAGTCGGTTGTCCTGGCCTGCGGCGGCATCGGCAAGGCGTACAAGGTCACCAGCAACTCGTGGGAGTACACCGGCGACGGGATGGCGTTGGCCTACGAGGCGGGCGCCGAACTGCTGGACATGGAGTTCATCCAGTTCCACCCGACCGGCATGATCTGGCCCCCGAGCGTGCGCGGCATCCTCGTCACCGAGGGCGTTCGCGGCGAGGGCGGCATCCTGCGCAACTCCAAGGGCGAGCGCTTCATGTTCAACTACGTCCCGGACATGTTCAAGGGCGACTACGCCGAGAGCGAGGAGGAGGTCCTGCGCTGGCTGGACGGCGACAAGGACGCCCGACGCCCGCCGGAACTGCTCACCCGCGATGTGGTGGCCCGCGCCATCCTGGCCGAAGTGAAGGCTGGACGTGGCAGCCCCCGCGGCGGCGCCTTCCTGGATATTTCCTGGCGCCCCGAGGAGTACGTCAAGAAGAAGCTCCCGTCCATGTACCACCAGTTCAAGGAACTGGCCGGCGTGGACATCACCAAGGAACCGATGGAAGTCGGGCCCACCTGCCACTACATCATGGGCGGCGTTCGCGTCGAGCCCGAGACCCAGATGAGCAAGGTGCCCGGCCTGTTCGCCGCTGGCGAGACCGCCGCCGGCCTGCACGGTGCCAACCGCCTCGGGGGCAACAGCCTCAGCGACCTGCTGGTCTTCGGCAAGCGCGCCGGAGAGCACGCGGCCCTCTACGCCAAGAAGCTTGGCCAGACGCCCACCGTGCCCCAGGCGGAGATCGACCAGGCGCTCGACGAGGCCCTGGCGCCCCTGCAACGCGAGAACGGCGAATCCCCCAGCGTGGTTCACGCTGAACTCCAGGAGATCATGAACGCGTCCGTGAACATGATCCGCATGGAGGAGGACCTGGCCGATGCCATCGAGAAGATCGAGGCGCTCAAGGCCCGCGTGGCCAACGTCAAGGTGGAGGGCCACCTGCAATTCAACCCCGGCTGGCACTTGGCCATCGACCTTCACAACATGATGATCGTGAGCGAAGCCATCGCGCGCGCTGCCCGCCAGCGCACCGAGAGCCGTGGCGGGCACACACGCGCCGACTTCCCTGCCACCAACGAGGAGGACTGGGGCAACGTCAACAGCGTCATCCACCAGTCGACCGACGGCAGCATGGCCCTACGCCTGGACCCGCTGCCCGAGTGGCCAGCCGATGCACGCGCGGTGATCGAAGCCCAGGTTGAAGCCATCCACGGCGAGGTGGCCTGATGGCCGGTGGCAGCGCCGACCCGGGCGTGGCTGCGGCCAGCGGCAGCGGTGGCCTCGAACTGGAACAGGCCAAGGAGACCGGTACCGTCACGATGCGCGTCTACCGCGGCGAGAAGGGCAAGGGAAAGTACGTGGAGTACACGGTCCCCAAGTCGCCTGGCCTCGTCGTGCTGGACGTGGTTCACCGTATCCAGGCCGACCAGGCGGGCGACCTCGCCTGCCGCTGGAACTGTAAAGCCGGCAAGTGCGGCAGTTGCTCCGCGGAAGTCAACGGTGTTCCCCGCCTCATGTGCATGACCCGGCTGGAAGATTTGCCCCAGGGCCAGGACATCCAGGTGGCGCCCCTCAAGGCGTTCCCGCACGTCAAGGACCTGGTCTGTGATGTGTCGTGGAACTATCGCGTCAACAAGAACATCACGCCGTTCACGCCTGGCAAGCTGAGTCCCGAGGAAGAGAAGCGCGGCGAGTTGAACATGAAGCAGGTCGACGTTGACCGCGTTCAGGAATTCCGCAAGTGCATCGAGTGCTTCCTGTGCCAGGACGTGTGCCATGTCCTGCGCACCCACGAAAAACATGACGAATTCTCGGGCCCCCGATTCCTGGTTCGCTACGCCAGCCTGGACATGCACCCGAAGGACAAGGTGGATCGCCTGAATCGGATCTGGGATGAGGGCGGCATTGGTCTGTGCAACATCACCAAGTGCTGCACGGAGGTCTGCCCGGAGCACATCAAGATCACGGACAACGCGATCATTCCGCTCAAGGAGCGGATCGTGTCGCAAAAATTCGACCCGGTTGCGATCCTGTGGCGCAAGATCCGCGGCCGCAACGGCAAGGTCGCCGACCTGCCAATGGCAAAGTAGGACGAGGGGTCGGGGCCGGGGGCCCCGTGGCTGTCTCAGATGTCAATCTGTTCGACAGTTGTCGCCGTGGCAGCGTTGGAGCTCGTCGCGCTGATGATGACATTGTAGATGTCCGAGGAGCCGCAGGCGTCGTCGGCACGGATGACGACCCGGACGTTTTGCGCCTGTCCGGCAGCCAGGTTGCCCAGGTTTTGGCTGGCGTCCTGGTATCCTCCGGACACCGTTACGCGGACATCCTTGGCGGTGCCTTGTCCTTCTGCACCGACCACGAACGCGACGGGAACGTCGTCGTCGCACCATTGGTCCTCGTAGGTGAATCCGAGGATCTTGAGGGTCGGCACCGGGTCGGGTGCGCTGAGCGGTGACGCGCCGTCACCGGCGCAGCCCGCCAGGGCAGCCGTCACGAACAGGCCTGCAATCACCGCTGGATGGGATGACATGTCCGCCCCAGGGACGGCCCCGTTTTTATTCGTTTGTACTCGAATCAGAGTCATTGGCACGATTCGGGCCTGGCTTGGGCAGGTTTGTCACTCCTCGTCCTGGAGCGCCTTGACGAACGCCTGGTGGTCCGCCGCTCGGTCGAACAGGATGGGCTGACCCTGCCAGCCGCAGGTGCCGCACACGTAACGCAGGGATTCGCCGCCTTCGGCCGCCAAGCCATCGGCCAGGGTCATCATGTTGAGGTCGCGGCTGCCACAGGCGAGGCAGGCGCGGATTCGGGCAGACACGGGCGGGCCAACCGACCGTGAAGGAAAGGCCTTGGGCCCGGGGTTGGCCCCAGGCGCCCCCGGGGGACGCGCCGCGGCGGCCACAAAAGGCAAGACCCCGGGCCCGATGGCCCATCGTGGCGCGACTGTTTGCTGCTGTGTTCCTGGCCCTCGCGATTGCCCTCTCCGGGTGCTCGGACGATTCGTCGTCAACGACATCGGAGTCCGGTGACGAGGCGGGCGGGAACACTGGGGGCTCCGGTGGTCCCGGCGGCCAGACGGGTGGTTCGGCGGAAGGCGGAGAAGTCAATTCGACGACGCAGCGGATTTCCACGGTCACGATCAGGGCCACGGGGGCTTATCCGGTGAATCCGGCGCTGGACCCGGACGGCGTGGAAGTTGACGCCGGTGCGGTACTGGAGGTCACCTTTGAGAATGCGGACCAGAATCCGCTGATCACCCACAACTGGCTGCTTGAGGTAACCGGCGACGTGACGGAAACCATCGACCCTGGCGAAACCACGACGTTGTTGGTCAATGTCCCCACGGTGCCCGGCGAGTACGTGTTCTACTGCGACATCGGTGATCACCGCCAGCGTGGCATGGAAGGCGTCCTAATCGTGGTCTGACCAAATCGATCGCGGTCGGATCGCCCCCGCCCACTGCGCCCGCATGCCAACACTCACAACGCAGGGTGGGATGCGACGGCATGGATTTGCACCTGGTTTCGTTCAAGACCTGCCCGTACGTGCAGCGCAGCGTCATCACGCTGAAGCACAAGGGCATCGACTTTGACATCACCTACATCGACCTGGCCAACCGCCCGGACTGGTTCATGCGCGACAGCCCTCTGGGCAAGGTCCCCATTCTGAAGGTGACTCAGGATGGCCGGGAGACAGTCCTGTTCGAATCGGCGGTCATCAACGAATACATCGACGAAGTGACGCCGGGCAGCCTGCTGCCGTCGGACCCGCTCGCCAAGGCACGGGCGCGGGCCTGGATCGAGTTTGGGTCCGAATGCCTGGGCGACTATTACCAGGCGGCCATGGCCGGGGACGCGGAGCAGTTTGCCACGCACCTTGGCGCCCTGGTGGAGAAACTGGGCCGCTTGCAGGAGCAGGTCGCGGGACCCTTCTTCCTGGGCACTGAATTCAGCCTGGTCGATACGGCGGTGGCCCCGCTGCTCATGCGGTTGCAGCAATTGGACGAACTGAGCCAGGAGTTCAGTCTGGCGGCCTTCCCGAAGTTGCAGGCATGGGCACAAGCCCTTGTCGCCTTGCCGGAGGTATCGGGGTCCATGGTGCCGGAGTGGCGCGACCTGAACCTCGCCTTCGTTCGGGCCCGCCAGGGGCACCTTGCCAGCGTCCTGGCGGCGGCCTGACGACGGGGTCCAACGAGAGTCCAGCGACCGGAGGATGCAGGCGGCGCGCGGCTTCGGCCTCCCGGTGAGCGCAACTTACTTGCGTCGACCCAAATGTGCGGCGGTCCATGCGTCATGCGCTGTTTGTTTCAGTTGCCCTGCTTGCTTCGCTCGTTGCGGGGTGCACCGGCGATGAACCCATTTCGGAAGCCGATGCGGGCAGCGACGCATCCGGCGGGACGCAGTTGCTCGCGCTCGATTACACGGGATGCCGGGAACACATGGCCATCGTACCGACACCGATGATGATGGTGGAGGGCCTGCTGCCGGCAGGATACGAGCCAGTTCCCTTCGACCCCGCCGGGTTGTTCGCCCAAACGTTGGCCATCTCGCTTGACTGCAAGCTCGGCGACGTTGAGGCGCGCGAATTGATGGGCGCCATCGCCGTTAGCCCACCTGATGAATACGTCGATGACGGCGCCTTTGCCCATGCCTGGCTGCTGGGTGGATGGGTCAGCGACAAAACCGCCAAGCAGGCGTACGACTCGTGGGGCGCATTGATGGAGCTGGGTCCCATCGGCATGACCGAGCGGGCCACGCCGCTGGCGCGCTACGGGTACAGCCAGGCGGGCGACGCGGATTTCTCCGTCAGCTTCGACACCGTGGTCCAGGGGCCGGAGGGCGTCCAGGCAGCCGGCCATGCCCGCGTGTTCT
Source organism: Thermoplasmatota archaeon (assembly GCA_041600695.1). Lineage (GTDB taxonomy): Archaea > Thermoplasmatota > E2 > JACPAO01 > JAHFTW01 > JBFJVP01. Next base: position 8,690 of record JBFIJP010000012.1, read on the forward strand.
ACGATGGGGGCCTCGCCAACGCGACCGGGCCCAGGGCCATCCAGGTGAGTTGGAACGAATCCAAGACCATGCAGGGCGAGTCGATGCTGTACATGATGGGTGGATTGCTGCCGCTGACGCAGCCGGGCATCGGGGTCCACAACTGGGGCGACGACTACTGGCTGCGCATCGAATCCATCGATCTCTCAGTGGGCAGCTAGGCCGCTTCTTCCAGCGCCTCAGCGGCCTCGGTCAACCGGTCGCCACAGGGCACCATGGGGTCGGGGCATGTGCTGCGGTGGAGCTTGAGTCCCTTCGCGTACCACTGCAATTCGTTCATGAAGCGCTCCACGCGCCGGGAGTAGGTGCCATCGTCCCGGCCCTCGTCATCGAAGGCGGCCTGCACCTTGCTGATGGCGAACATGATGCTGGTGGTCACCATGCCCAGCTCACCGAGGATGGTCCGGTAGTGTGGTGCGGCCCGCACGCCGCCGAAGGGGCCGGCGCTGTAGGTACAGATGCCTGCGGGCTTGTGGAAGAACTCGGATTGGAAGTGGTCCAGGAGATTCTTGAGTCCGGGCGGGATGCTGTGGTTCCATTCGCCGCCAACGACGACGTAGCCGTCCGCTTCATCCAGAATCTCGTGGGCTCGCTGCATGCCCGCCGGGGCCGTGCCCTCCGGGTACTCCTTGAACATCTTGTCCAGAAGGGGCAATTCCAATTCCATGGCATCCAACAGGTCGACATGATGGTCACGCTTGCGCAACTCAGTGACCATGAAGCGGGCGGCCTTGATCCCCTGGCGGTCGGTTCGCGTGGATCCGTACAGGACGGCGAAGCGCATGGTGTCGTGATTACGGGGCCGGGTCAAGGGGTTGCCGGGATGGATCGCCACCCCACGTCGGAGCGCGGGCAACTCGGCAAGCCCCGGCGGCGGGGCCTGGCGGCACCCGCTACGAAATCTGGCCGGCCCGCTCGCGCGCCTGCGCCAGCTTGCGCCCGGCCTTGACGCGCTCGGCCTCAGGCATCACGGCCAGCGTGCCTTCGGCCACATCAAGCCATGATTGGCACCGCCCCGCGTCTCCAAGTTTGTCGGCGGCAGCCGCGGCGGCACATAGGGCATGGAAGGCGTCGATGGGAGCGCGGCCCTGCACACTGGTGACGAAATCATCGAGGGCCTGGATGTCGGGTGCCTGGTAGGCCAGGACGCGGACCGCCTCCCGGCGCCGTGCAGGGTCCTCGATGGCCCATGCGGCGGCAATGGGGGCCCGCGGGCTGGCTTCGCCATGGCTGGCCAGGAAGCCCAACAAGTTGGCCCTGACGGCGGCGTCGCCCACGGCGTCCAGTCGCCGGGCCAACTCCCGGCGTTCTCGGGGGTTGGATGCCCGCAGGACCGCCTTGGCGCCCTCGGTTTCCAAGCCCCGATTGGTGAGGGCCTTTTCGAGCAGTCGGAGGCGCCCTTCGGAGCCCACCAGGGGCGCCAGGATGCGGGTGGCTTCGAGCCTGGTCTGGCCGGCGGGCAGGGTTCCGAAATCGACGAGCGCTGCCGCCCGCACCTGCGCCCGCGCCGGCCCCGCCTGCGGGTTCCGGGCGCCCGGCCGCCACTCCTCCGCCTGCTCCAGCAACTGCGCCCAGGTGGCCGCTCGCCGACGGGGGTTGGTAACGGAGTTGGCCAGGCGAAGCGCCAGTGCCAGGGCTTGGCTGGCTTCGTTCCAGGGCAGGCGCCGATCGCCGCTGGTGGCCATGACGGCGATTGCGGCGTAGCCGGGGTCATGGATCTCGCGGGCTTCTGCCAGAAGACCAGCGGGGTCGCGGACTCCCTCCTTAACCTGGCGCAGAATCTGGCGGCACTGGCTCGGCGGGTGGCGACCCATGGGCAGGCCGAGTGGCCTCCATTACATCAGGCGTGCGGCGCCTTGGCGCCGCACCGCGCGCGGCCGATGGGTTCAAGGCGCTCGGAGGCCGATGATTGCGTGTGCCTGTGCGATCGGCCAAGGACCGCGCCGAGGAGCGGGATGCGCGGCGGGAACGGGGCGAACCCAAGCGCGGCGACCGGTCTGCGGGCAAGGCAAAGACCCCATTTGGGCCCAAGGGTGGGCGCAATAGCGGCGGACGCGGGCGGAGCCGGTAGCGACTCAGCTTCAGCCGAGGGTAAATGTGAACGCCCCGGCGCCAGCGAAGCCCGTGACGAGGAGGTAGGCCGCGCCGGACGGCACGGAGCCTGCCTCCGGCTCGCCGACGAGGCCAGCGTTGGTCGTGGACAGGTAGTTGCACGCCGCCCCGAAGAAGTTGACATCGGCGTCAAGGGTAGCATCCATGGTCAAGACCCACGGCGCGCCAGCGGCCGCCGGCAGCTCGAACCACTGGCCGTCGAGTCCGTTGGCCGAGGACGACGGATCGCAGGGCGCGAGGGCCTCGGTCACGCCTCCGGTGGGCAAGTAGGTTAGCGGTGTTGACGTTGCGATGAAGCCGCTGTAGGAGGTGCCGGCGGAAGCAGTGCTGGCGAGTAGTACGAGGAGGGCGACGGCGAGTTTCATAATCCAACCGGGCTTTGCTATGCGCTATTTCATAATAACCTCGGCGGCGCACGACGTTCAGCCGGAGGCGGACTCGATGCTCCCCATCCGCCCCGCCTGGTAATCCTCGACCGCCTGGACGATCTCGTCTCGTGTGGTCATGACGAAGGGGCCCCACTGGAACACGGGCTCGCCGATGGGCTGGCCGGTGATGAGCAGGATGCTGAGTCCTTCCCCCTGGGCCTGCACGGCGACCGACTCGCCGTGGCCGGCCAGGATCGCGATCTGCGCTTCCCGGATGACGTGGCCGCCTGCCTCGCCGCTGCCAGCGATGGCGTAGAGGAAGCCGTTGTGCCCATCCGGCACGGGCAGTTCGACGGATCCGCCCGGCTCCAGCGTCGCATGCAGGTACGTGATCGGTGTGCGGGTATCGATGACTGCCTCGGTGTCCTGGAAGCGGCCCGCGATGACCCGGACACGCCCGGCGGCCTCCGGGAGTTCGACCTGCGGGATGGCCTCGGCGCGGGTGTCTTGGTACCGGGGCGGCATCATCTTGTCCGCTTTGGGGAGGTTGACCCAGAGCTGGAGGCCGTGGATGCGGCCACCGGTCTTTTGGAGATCCGGGTGAGGCATCTCCGAATGAACCACTCCCGCGCCAGCGGTCATCCACTGCACGTCGCCCGGACCCAGGTCCCCCCGGTTGCCACGTGAATCCTTGTGCTCGAAGCGGCCCTCCAGGATGTACGTCACCGTCTCGAAGCCCCGGTGGGGGTGGTCCGGTGCGCCTTTGCCCTCGCCCGGCCCGAAATCCTTTGGCCCCATGTGGTCCAGCAACAGGAACGGGTCGATCGTGCGCGCGCGGGCGTTGGGAATCGAGCGGCGGACCACCATGCCCTCGCCCTCCGTGAGTTGGATGGCGTCGAGGACGGCGGAGACGGTTCGTTGCACGGGCGGGCAAAAAGCGTCCGGGTCTTAGCGGCAAGCTTCCGGGTGCAGGCGACGACGCGCTGCGCATCACGGGGCCTGATACCAATTGAGCGCCGAGCAGTCCTGACAACACCGCACAGTGGCGCCTTCGTCCAGCCAATCCAGGCCAAGGGCCGTCAGAAGCCGGCTGTTGAGCAAGCTGCGGCGGTCGTGGAAGGAGATACCCCCGCAGCCCAGGCAGGATCCTCGATCCGCGGGCGCCCGCGGCGCCCAGTCGGCTTGCCCCATGTGCCAATGGACGTGGCCACACCGGACGCAGACGTCGCAGCGGGCCGCGCTGTTGAGGAAATCCAGGCCAAACAGGGTGAGTCCCCGAGTGTTCAGTTGGCCCCGCCGCGTCCAGAATTGGTTGAATTTGCAGACGCGGCATTCGAATCCGGTGCGCGTGGTGGCGGGCGGCGCCGCCTGCCGACCATCGGCAAGGGCTTGCAGCGCGCCGGGTGCCGCCGGCAGAAACCAGACGATGTGGCCGCAGGATCGGCATTGGCTCAGCGACGCGCCGCCGTTGATGTCGTCGAATCCGAAGAACGTGGTCCACCGGGTGTTGAGGAGTGCCGGCCGGTGGTAATGGATGTCCTGGCCGCATTGCAGGCAATAGAACGGGACGGGATCGGGGCCGATCTTGGCTGGGTCCGCCACGGGCGGCGAATGCAAACCCCACGGATTCAAGTGAAGCGCATCCACCGCTTCGCCGGCGTCGCCCGCTTCGAGCGACTCGATCAGGCGGCGCATGTCGTCCGCCACCTCGTTGTCGAATTTCTGGATCTGCCGACGTGCCGCGTCGAAGTCTCCCATGCACGCCAGTTCGTACGCGTCCAGAAGGGGGTCGTCCACGGGGGCAGACCGGGGGGCGGGGCATAAGGGTGTTTTCTGTGGGCGAGAGGAGGAGCCGCGATACGGCATGGCCCAAACCGCGACAAGCACCTGGGTTTGGAGCCAACGCCGCGCATCGTCCCGTCGTTTCCCTGGCGGGGCAGCAGGTGACATAACAGGGTTGTCGCATAACACGGCCGTTAGGTTCGGCGGCCCTTCCGGCGCGCCCTAACCCCCCGCCGGCTCCGGCACAGGCAGCCGTTGGGGGGCCGAGCGGGGATCGCACTGGGCCACCCGCTTGCGCATGAGCCACCACGCGAAGGCGCCGCTGGCGATGTTGGCGGCGGCGATGCCGGCGTAGAGGCCGCCACTGGCTGCCAGCGCGACGCCCGTGGAGGCTGCTACGCCGACGACGGCCAGGCGGAACACGTTGAGGACGACGGCGTCGCGGGGTTGGCCGAGGCCGTTGCTCGCGTTGGCGGCGAGGTTGATCCAGCCGCCGGCGAAGTAGGTGAGCGGAATGATGAGGAGCAGCAGGTGGATTTCCTGTTGCACGGCCACTGCGGGGCTGAAGGCGGCGGCAATCCAGGGTGCGGCGAGTGCGAGGACGAGGGCGACGCTGAGGCCCCACAGGGCGGCGAAGCGGAAGGAGAAGTTGCGCGCTTCGTCGATGCGGTCCTTGCGGGCAGCCCCCAGGTTTTGGCCCATGAAGGGCGTCAATACGCTGCCCATGGCGTTGATGCCGATGAGGCCCAGGCCTTCGATGCGGCCCGCCACGCCGAAGGCGGCGACCACGTCGGGGCCCTGCGTGGCGGCCAGGCGGGTGAGCCAGGCGAGGGTGATGGGGGTCAGCATGGACGTGAAGGCGGCTGGCACGGCGATGTGGAGGATGGCGGTCCAACTGGCGCGGAGGGTGCGGGGGTCGGGGCGCACCAGGAGACGCTCGCGGCGGGCGAGGACCCAGAAGGCGGCGACGAAGGTCACCATGTACGCGATGACGGTGGCGATGGCGGCGCCCTGGAGTTCGAGTCGGGGGAAGGGGCCGATGCCGAAGATGAACAGCGGGTCGAGGACGAGGTTTGTCATGGACGCGATGATCATGATCTTGGCGGGCGTCTTGGTGTCGCCGAGGGCCCGGATGGCGTTGTTGCCCGTCATGGGCAAGACGACGAAGCCGACGCCGAGGTACCAGATGGCCATGTACTCGCGAACGAGTTCGAGGAAGCGCCCCTCGGCGCCGAGTGCCCTGAAGAGGGGGTCGATGGTGAACCAGCCCACGGTGGCAACTAGGATGACGAGCACCAGGCCCAGGAAAATGCCGTCCGTGGTGAGTCGCTTGACGCGGGAGTAGTCGCCAGCCCCGGCAGCTCGGGCGATGACGGCGCTGGCGCCGGCGCCGAGTCCAAAGCTCAGGCTCATCACCGTGAAGACGACGGGGAACGTGAACGCCATGGCTGCCAGTTCGTCGGCGCCGAGTTGGCCCACGTAGAACGTGTCGACGATGTTGAAGACCAGGAAGGCCAGCATCGCGACCGCCATCGGGCCGGTCAGCCGCAGGAGGGCGGGGCCCACGGGGTCCTGGGTCATGCTCACACGCGTGGCCACGCTGCGCTCCAGACGGCCTTGTTCTTCAGTTCTGCGGGTGACCGGCGATGCGTCCGCCCGGCGGCGACGGCACGGCTTGCCAGGGGGCAGGATCCGATGCGAAATCGTGAGCAGTGGGGCCAGCGGAGTGGCTGGGCCCCCCGATCGCCCGGCGGCCGGTACACGCATCCGGGAACCCCTGCTTTGCCCTCTTGTTATTTCGTTACCCTGGGGAAGGGCCTGACAAATACGGTGATGATTCTCGTCGGGTTTGCATGTTTCCGGCGGCCGGCCGCGTGGGTTGCGCGACGGCGCGGCCGTCAGGAAGAAAGGTGACCATGATGAGAATCAAGCAACGGGGCCCCCGCCGGAGGGGGCTGCAAGCATGCCTGACGATTGCCCTGCTGGCCCTCGCCAGCATCCAAACTGCCGCCATCGCGGGCGGAGCCATGTCGCCGGCGACCCTGGAGGGTGACGGCCCGGTTGCACTGGCCAATGGCGAACCGGGTGATTGCCGGCCGTTGGACATCGGCCTGGTCATTGACCGCTCCGGCAGCATGACCGGCTCGGCGCTCGCCAATGCAAAATCCGCCAGCATCTGGTACGTGAACCAGTTGGGGCCCTCGGACCAATCGGGCCTGGTGTCGTTTGCCAGTTCCGCCACCCACGACAAACACATGGACTTCAATCACGCGGGCGTGTCGCCTGGCACCACGGAGTATGCCATAACGGCACTGGCGGCTGGCGGCGGAACGAACATCGCGTCCGGAATCAGCGCCTCGCACGCCGATTTCACCGCCCACCAGCGGCCCTGGGCGCGCCAGGTGATGATCCTGCTCAGCGACGGCGGGTCGTATTTCCCCGCCGCCCAGGCGGCGGCCAATGCGGCCAAGGCCGCAGGCATCGAAATCCATGCCATCGGGGTCGGCGCCTACGTGGATACGGCCCTGTTGCAGGAGGTGGCCAGCGACCCCGACAGCACGTACTACCACGCCGCCCCGACGGAGAACGACATCCGGGCCGCTTTCGAGGCGATTGGCGCCGCCACTTTTTGTGGTTGTTCCGGTGGCTCCAATGACACCTCCGGTTACCTGTCCTTCGTGGGGCTGGGTGAAGGCAATGCAGCCTTGGGCGCGTGGAGCGCCATCACGGGCGGGTTCGGCAACACCGCCGGCGGCACCTACGGCGCCATCCCGGGTGGTCGCTGCAACGAGGTCACCAAACTGGCCCCGGCCGGCCATGTCGGGGGCGGTGAGAACAACACCGTCAACGCCCCGCATGGCACCATCGGCGGCGGCGAACTCAATGGCGTCCACGGCGCCTGGGGAACCGTGGGCGGCGGCGAAGTGAACCTGGCCAACGGCACCCACGCCAGCGTCGGGGGCGGACGAAACAACACGGCAAGCGGCGAGGCGGCGACCATCGCTGGAGGCGGTTCCAACGCAGCCTCCGGGACCCACGCGGCTTCCGGGGGAGGCCTTGCTAACAGCGTCGCTGGCCCCTATTCGACGGTTACCGGCGGCCTGCACGGCAACGCCCGGCTGTACGGCCAGGAGGCCCACGCCAGTGGCGCCTTCGCCCAATTGGGGGACGCCCAGAGGGGCTTCTACACGCTGCGCCAGGTGACGCTGGGTGCGGCGCCCACGGAGTTGTTCCTCGACGGGGCCGGCGCTCGGGTGACGTTGCCCGAGGGGGCCTCGTGGACGTTTGAAATCCTGGTGGTGGCCAGCAATCTCGCTGGCGATACGGCTGGCTGGGAGTTGCGGGGCGTCATCGAACGCAAGGCCGGCACCACACAGATGGTGGGGCTACCTATCGCGGTGCCCCTGAGCCTGGGGGCCGACCCCCTGGCGTTGCCCTGGGTGGTGACCGCGATGGCAGACGACGCAAGCGATGCCTTGATTCTGGTCGCCGTGGGAGACGTCACGTCGAACCCAATTCGGTGGGTGGCGAGCATCGAGACGGTTGAGCTCATCTTCAACCCGGCGCGGTGCGGCCCGGGCATCGATGCGGTGGGTCTTGATCCGTGCCCGCCGCCGTGCGATCCAAGGGTGCAGGAATGCATTGAGCTGGATTGTACGGTGTCGCCGCGCCTGTGCATCTCCACGCCCTGTGATCCCGGCCTGGCGTCCTGTGTGGATCAGCCGTGCCGGAGCGCGTGCATTCAATGGCCCCGGCCGCCGACGGATGGAATCGGATCTGAACTCATTTCGCAATGGCCCACGGTGAACTGGGATCTCCAGCCCGGGGGATGACGGCTCATTGCGCCCTGCCGTGCGCCCGCAGATGCGCGGCACGTCGGGGAGCGCGGGCTCGGGACCGCTGATGCCGTGATGGCCGGCGTCGGCGGCCCGTTCCTTTTCCCCCTTTTCCGATTCAGGTGCTGGCCACGAAGACCAGATCCTGCGCCGGCAGCCGCTTGCTGGGTCCGCCGGTTGCCCGGGCCCTCAGCCCATCCGGAAGATCCGCGGGGTCTCCGGGGTATCCCACGGCGTATGCGCACACGACAGCGTGCTCGTCGTCGAGTTCCAGCAGGGCGTGGGCCAACTCGGCGTCGATACCACCCATGGCGTGGGTGGCAAGGCCCAGTTCGTGAGCCTGCATGACCATCTGCATCGCGGCGGCCCCGGTGTCGAACCAGGCGTGGCGGTTGGGTTGGCCCGCCAGCCCCATCTTGGCGGCGTAGCTGTGCTGGCTGAACGAGGTTTTGGCTACGACAAAGACGATGACCGGCGCCTGGTCGCTCCAGGTGCGGTTGCCGGCCATGATGGCATCATCGAGCCGGTCGCGGCCGGCGCCCCGCGTGACGACATGGAAGCGCCACGGTTGTTCGTTGAAGCTGCTGGGCGCCCAGCGGGCGGCTTCGAAGAGGCTGTCCAGGACCGGCGTCTCGATCGGGCGCGGGTCGAATGCGTAATGGCTGACCCGTTCGACGAAACGGTTGTCGACGGCGGCGTCGGGTTGGCGTTGTTCAAGGATGGCTTGAGAGGTCATGGTAAATCAAACAGTAGAATTTCTGCGGTTTCTGTTGCCCGAATCTGGATCGGGCCGGCGTCGAGGGCTGCACCGTCTCCCGGGCCCAGGGGCGTGTCGTTCACGGTGATGGCCCCTTGGGCCACATGGAGCCATGCGTGGCGGCCCGCGGCAAGGTCCATGTCTGCGCTCTGCCCTGCGGTGAGGCGTCCCGCGTGGATGACTGCGTCGGCGTTGAGGGCGATTCCGCCCGCTTCGCCGTGGCGGCTGGCGACGGTCTGGAGGCCGTTGTCCAGATCGAAGCGGCGTTGGTCGTAGCCCGGCTTAAGGCCCGGCGACCCAGGTTGGATCCAGATCTGCAGGAACTCAGTGTCGCCGTCGTGGCCGTTCATCTCGGCGTGGACGACGCCTGTTCCTGCAGTCATCCGTTGCACATCACCTGGCCGCAGGACATGCTGGTTGCCCATGTTGTCCTGGTGGCGCAGGGCGCCCCGCAGGACGTAGCTCACGATTTCCATGTCCCGGTGGGGGTGGGGGCCGAAGCCGCTTCCGGGCTGGATGGTGTCTTGGTTGAGGACGCGCAGGTTGCGGTAACCCATCCAGTTGGGGTCATGGTAGTGGGCGAAACTGAACGTGTGGTAGGTGTCGAGCCAGCCGTGGTTGGCGTGGCCACGCTCGGCGGCCCTGCGCAGGCGCGGTTGCCTCGTCAAGCAGCGGCTCCGGACGCCAGGCGGTCCTGGACCCACTGGGGGCGGTGCTTCCAGGCGACGACGCCGACGAGGGTGCCGAGGAGGACGGAGGGGGGCAGCCCGGCCCAGTCGGCGTTCACGATGTGCGTGGATGCCGCACCGATCATGGTGCCGAGGAGAGCCGCGGCGGCGTAAAAACGGCTGCGAGGCACGATCAGGGCGATGCCGGCGGCGACTTCGATGATGCCAATCACGGGGATGGCCCAGGCGGGAACGCCCAAGTTGCCGAGTTGTTCGTCCATGCCGCCGGTCAGCTTGCCGGCACCTGCACCCAGGAAGGCGAGGGCGAGGAGACCGATGCCGATCCAGGTCAGAATGGAGCGCTTCTTGTTGTCCGGAGTGTGGGTCATGGTGCTCACGAGAGCCACTATGCGAGCCGTAGTAATAGACTATTGAGTTCGTAGCCGAGGAGTTGCTACGAAGGCCCGGACGGACCCATTGATATAGGATGGGTAGCGACTACCATCTGAGAAGCCATGGAAGACAACCCCTGCGCCAACGTGCCCCACGGCTGCCAGATCGGCGACCTCTTCCAACTCCTCGGCCGAGCCCACATGCTGGACCTGCTGCACACCCTCATCCACGAGGCCGGCCCGCACCGCTTCGTGGACCTCCAGAAGCGACTCAGGCTCAGCCCCAACACCCTTAGCAACCGGCTCAAGGCACTCCACGACGCCGGACTCATCAGCCGAACCGCATTCAACGAGATTCCCCCCCGCGTGGACTACGAAGCAACCCCCAAAGCACGCGACCTGGGGACCGTCTTCAAGGCCCTCAGCCAGTGGAGCCAACGCCACAACCTCGAACAGGAACTCGTCGCCTGACCCGGCTCACGCCAACGGTTAAGCCCCACAGCCGGCGTGCAAATCCCATGCGCACCTTCCTGCCGATCCTGCTCCTGGTAGCAACCGCCTTCGCCGGCTGCACCCAAGACCAACCGGAGCCCGAAGAACTGGCCCCCCCACCCGTGGCCTGGCAGCCGTACGCCTACAACTTCACCAACGACGCCAGCGGCTGCAACCTCGGAGTCGCTGTCGTCCTGCGCGACATGGCTGCCCTGGCTGAATTCCTTCCCGCCGGATACATGCCCGCCGACGCCCAGGGACTCCTCGGCCTGCCAATTCCTACCGGACAAGGCGCCGCGCTGTTCTCCATCTACAGTTGCACCGACGCCGCCGTCACCGGTGGCAGCCTCGGCGCCGCCGAGATCAACATCCTGGTCCAAACCCCCAACGCCACGTCCGCCACCGACGGCCTGCCGGAGGCCACGAGCCATTTCTACCTGCTCGAAATGGTCGCTGACGCCAACGTCACGGCTGCCTTGGCGGACGCCGAATTTAATGTCCTTCGCGGCGAAGCCACCTTCCGCTTCAACGGCATCCCCCCCGTTATTGGTTCCCAGGGTGCCGCCGTCGTGGACGACACGACCTACTTCGTACTGAACATCCCCGCCAGCACACCGAGCTCCATGGAGGGCCTCAGCCGCTTCTGGCAGGAAACCCCCAACGGGACCGCGCACTACGACTACGAGATGAACGCCCCCGTCAAGATCGGCCACGTTGCCTGTGTGTTCAATTCGCAGATCGCCATCGCAGTGGCGGGCGCCGACCAGTGCATCAGCGGCGAATCCTTCGGGATTACCGTCGCCGACTTCGCTTGGAAGAGCACCTTCCGGTATGCGCCCCACCCCGCAGCGCCCGCACCCACTGGCAACGCTACCGCGTGAGCACCACGCGGAAACGCGCCCTGCCCTCGCGCACATGCGCCAGCGCTGCCTCGGCCGCCGCCATCGGCATGGCTTCCGTGTGCGCCTCTACGCCATGCAGCGCTGCAAAATGAAGCATGTCGCCAATCATGGCACGGCCCCCGATACCGCTGCCGGTGACGCGCCGGTCCGCAAAGAGGGCCCCCGCCCCCACGGCCACCGGACTTGGGGGATTGCCCAGAAAACACAAGGTTCCGTGGGGCGCCAGCGCTTCAACGTAGGCCTGCCAATCCAGATCCGCGAACGCCGTGTTCAGGATGAGGTCGAAACGGGGACCCAACGCCTGGATGGCCTTCGCATCCGGACTGGACACCACATCATGGGCCCCCAGCCGCCTTGCCCCGGCATCTTTGTCCAGGCTGCTGGTGAAGGCCGTCACGTGGCAGCCCATGGCGCGGGCAAAGAGCACCGCCAAATGCCCGAGGCCACCAATTCCAATGACCCCCACGCGATCGCCCGGCTTGGCAAAGCGCCGCAGCGGGCTAAAAACAGTGACGCCGCCACACAGGAGGGGTGCTGCGCCCTGCGACGAAAGTGCCGCGGGAATCTTGAACGCGAACCGGTGATCCACGACGATCTGGTCCGCAAAGCCTCCAAAGCGCCCGACAGCGGTTGGCTGATGCTGGGCGCATAGGTTCTCCCATCCCTCGGTGCAGTAACGGCAGTGGTGGCACGAACCCGCCTGCCAGCCGACTCCAACCCGGTCCCCCACGGCCAGTCCCCGCACCGCCGGGCCTGCCTGCGCCACGGTTCCCACCACCTCGTGGCCAGGCACCAGGGGGTAGGTGCTGCTCTCCCAGTCGCCGTCGACCAGGTGCACGTCGCTGTGGCAGACGCCGCAGTGCGTCACGTCAATGAGGATCTGGTCGGCCTCGATCGCCTGGTCGAAGGTGAAGGCCTCCAGGGGCCCGCCTGCCTGGCGCGCCGCCCATGCCTTGATCTGGGTCACAGACCGACCGAGCCGTCGCCTGGTTCTTCAGGGCAACGGATCAACCGCCGGCCGGCTGCGCAGCCAGCAGACGCGTGCCGCCGATCTGGCGGGCGAAGCGTACCTGCGGGTTTTGCCCCTCCACCGGGTCCGTCTGGGACCATGTGACCACCAGATCGCCGTCGGGCGTCAGGGCCGCCTCGAACAAGTCGAGAAGGCTGCGATCGCCGTACAACGGAACCGGGCGCGGATGGCAGGCGCCGCCGTTGGGGCACACCGCGCCGGTGTGGACGATGCCGTTGCTCACCGAAGCAGGCACGCCAGCAACGGCGTTTTCGGCGAAGAAGAGGAATGTGGCGGCCACCTGCCACCGGTGGAGGCCCATGTTCGGGTCGCCAGCGCGGTCACTGAGGAGGTACACGATGGCCACGCGGCCCGCGTCTCCCGCGACAATCCACGGGAAGATTGTCGTGCGCTCGTCGCCGAGGATGGCCGCCGGCGGCTCCCATGCCAGCCCGTCGGCGCTACGTGTGAACCGGAGCGAAGCGGAGCCATCGGGCAGGTACTCACTCCAGACGAGGTAGATGGTGCCGGCGCCATCGATGGCGGCCACGGTGAAGATGGACGTGGGACTCCAGGGTCGCTGCAGGGTCGAGGAGGGTCTGTGCAATTCGTGGCCGATGGGAACGTCAAGCCAGTTCTCGCCGCGGTCGCGGCTGAGCAGGACATGCATGGATGAATCATCGTCGCGGACGTACGGCTGCACCACGGTGACGCCGTCGGGGGCGATCTCAACCGGACCAAACTGGATCATGCCATCCACGATATCCCGGGGCTGACTCCAGGTTGCACCGTTGTCCAGGCTGCGGGTGAAGGTGATGCCCCGGGGGTCGCCGTCCTGGGCGGCCCAGGTGGCGGCCAGGAAGTCCCCGTGCGAGTCGATCCATTGGCGATCCACGGGGCGGCCGGGTTCGTTCAGGTTGCCGCCCCAGTTCCATGTGGCACCTCCATCGTCCGTCCAGCGGTACGGCACGTCAGAGCCCAGGTCC
>JBFIJP010000013.1:0-21741 GCA_041600695.1 Thermoplasmatota archaeon
GTCCCGCGCTCGGTCAGCTACACGGTGCCCGGCGCCAACGTACCCGGCCAGGACCTTGCCGAAGCACCTGGTCAGCAGTGGCTGCCCGGCATGACTTTCGATCTGCTTGGCTCCCGCCAGGTGACCGTCGACGGCATGGAGGTGCTCCCCGGCCAGGAATTCTACTCCGTCACGGTGCCCGGCCGCACGGTGAACACGCCTGGCTACTCGGTGCCGCCCACGCAGCGCCAAATCCACCTGCCCGGCATGGAGGTCATCACCGTCACGGTGCCCGGCTTCTCGCACACCACCGACGAGATTGTGTTCACGGAGCAGACGTTGATCCTGCCGCCGGTGAGCCTGATCTTCAACGGCTTCCCGGCCTTGGACGACTTCGGCTACTTCGGCTACGGGTTCGATGACGACAGCAGCATGTACCCGTACGTGTGCGGCCCTGTCTTCGGGTGCTTCAACTCCGATTCGCGGCTGCGCGGCTACGTCAACCTGGGCGATGCGGTCCTCGATCTGGCAACGGCCACCGTGGATGGTTCCATCGTGGTGATCATCACCGAACCCACCGCTGACCGGCTCACGATCACCTGGCCCAACCTGCCCCCGATCTACGTCACCCAGATCGGTGCCACGATCACCGACTGATCGGAGCCAATCCTCTCCCGTTCCCCTCCGTTTCCCCTCCCTCTCCCTCTCCCGCTCCTCTCCCTGTTTTCTTCGCATCGCCGCGCCGGCCCAGCCCGGGCGCCCCGCCCGCCCTCGGGCCGGCGCAGCCGGACATACCACCCTCTTGCTTCCGGCGTGGCCCCGGCCAGCAACACCTTGAGTCCCGCAGCGGCTGACGGCGTGTGGCACGCCTGCCCGAAACCCTGACCGGACCCGTCATCGGCCTGGCGATCCTCGCAGTCGCCCTCTTTACGCCTGGCCTGCCGACCTGGGCCCGCTTCGTCATCGCCGCCGTCGGCCTCGCGCTGGCAGGAATCGTTCTCTCCCTGGCCAGCGTGCGGCGCTGGCGGCGGCTGGCCGCCGCCCTGGGCCTGGATCCAGTTGTCGCTGGCAAGGAGGTCATCTGGGCCAGCCAGCCCAACCTCGTCGGCAAGATCGGCAAAGTCCAGGTGCGCCTGCGCACCCTCGAACACGGCTCCAAGACCCAGCGCCGAACCTGGATCGAATACGCCGTCAAGACCCCCCAAGGCCCCAGCTTCCAGGTGTGGGAACAGGGCCTGAAGGCCCGCATCAGTGGCAGCCTTGGCCTGCCCGAAGTCAAGGTTGACGGCACCGAAGGCCTCGTCGTGCACGGAGACCCTGAGGCGGCCGCCAAGGTGCTCGTCGGGGAGGGCGCGGCCCCGGCCATCCTACAGCCGCTGGGAACCCTGACCCGCGACGACGGCTGGCTGCACCAGCGGCTGCCCGGAAACCCCGGCTCAGCGGAGGAGGTTCGGCGGCGGTTGGAAACCTTGGCCAAATTGTCCAAACGGCTGGCAAAATGAGCTGCCCGTCCGCCATCGCCCCCCACACCACCCTTTTATACCCCACCTCTGTCGCCGAGCCTGCACAGTCTACCCCAGGGTAGGCAGGCACTGATCCTTGGTCCTCACGAGGGCCGGGGGGAGTCCCTAATGGCATCCAAAGAAGAATTCGGCGAGGACTTCCGTTTCCTCGTCCGCATCGAGAACACCGACCTCGATGGGAAGCGCACTGTGGTCAACAGCCTGACCGGCATCAAGGGCGTCAACAACCGCCTGGCCCGTCTGGTTGCCGCAGAGGCCAACCTCGAGAAGCGCAAGCTCATGGGCAACCTCTCCGATGAGGAGATCGCCCGGCTGACCGACACGTTGGGCCGCATGGAGTCGTTTATCCCTGTGTGGATGCGCAACCGGCGCAACGACCCCGAAACCGGTGTGGACACACACCTGACGGGTAGCGAGATCAACCTGACGCTTCGCGACGACCTGAACCGCCTGAAGAAGATCCGCTCCTGGCGCGGCATCCGGCACGAACGCAACCTGCCCGTGCGCGGCCAGCGCACGAAGAGCAACGGCCGCACCGGCTCCACTGTCGGCGTGCAGCGGAAGAAGAAGTGATCCTGGAGGCGTGAAAAATGGGTCAACCAAAATTCCCCCGCAAGAACTACGAGACGCCCAACCACCCGTGGCAGGGCGAGCGTATTCAAGCTGAGCATGAGCTCAAGCGCAAGTACGGCCTGAAGAACAAGCGTGAGATCTGGAAGGCGCAGACGCGTCTTCGTGAGATCCGCGGCCAGGCTCGTGAGTTGGTCAGCCGCACCCGCAACCCTGCAGACACGCAGGCTGCCGGCCAGGCCAAGCTGCTGCTCAAGCGCCTCCACCGCTCCGGTTACATCTCCGACGACGCCGCCTTGGGTGACGTGCTCGGCATGAACGTGGAGACGGTCCTGAACCGCCGGCTGCAGAGCCAGGTGTACTTCAAGGGCCTCGCCCGCACGCCCAAGCAGGCGCGCCAGTTCGTCAGCCATGGCCTCATCCGCATCGGCGACCGCCGTGTGACGGTGCCCAGCTACCTGGTGCGCCGCGAAGAGGAGGCCCTTGTGCACATCGACCCGGCCAAGGCTGTTGCCGACGCCGAGCACCCGGTGCGCCCCAAGCCCATGGGCTACGACGCGATCCAGGAGGCCAAGGAGGCCGTTGAGGAGACCGCCGCAGCCGACGCGCCGGTAGCACCGGCAGCACCGGCAGCGGCTCCAGCCGCCGCCCCTGCACCGGCACGTGCCCCGGCGCCAGCTCCTGCTGAGCCCAAGAAGGAGGCGTCCGAATGAGTGGCAAGAAGGGCATCGCCCACATCTTCGCTTCGTACAACAACATCCTGATCACGGTGACCGATGCAACGGGCGCCGAAACGATCACGAAGTGCTCCGGCGGCATGGTCGTCAAGGCCGACAAGGATCAGGGTGGCCCCTTCGCTGCCATGTCCGCGGCCCAGCGCATCGCCGACGCCCTCAAGGAGAAGGGCTTCAGCACCGTCGACATCCGCGTGCGCGGCTACGGTGGCAACAAGTCGAAGAGCCCCGGTCCGGGCGCCCAGGCTGCCATCCGTGGCCTGGCGCGCAACGGCATCGTTGTCGGCCGCATCGAAGACGTTACCCCTGTGCCCCACGACGGCACCCGCAAGAAGGGCGGCCGCCGCGGCAGGCGTGTTTGAGGTGACCTCGTGACGATCAAGGTCGACATCAAGGAGTTGGAGGAGAGGCAGGCCGCCTTCGTCGTCGAAGGCGTTCATCCCTACTTTGTCAACGCCCTGCGTCGCGTCCTGCTCGCCGAGGTGCCGAAGCTCGCCATCCACAAGGTGACGATCTACGACAACACGTCCGCGCTCTTCGATGAGATCATCGCCCACCGCATCGGCATGCTCCCGGTCCCCACGGACCCGAGCACGCTCAACCTCAAGGGACGCGTGGACGACGAAGGAAACCCGGAGTACCTGGTGCGCTTCACCCTCACCAAGGAGGGCCCATGCACCGTGTACTCGGGCGACCTTGAGCCGGAGGACAAGGCGTTCGCCATCGCGGACCCCAACATCCCCATCGTGTCCCTGTTGGCCAGCCAGCGGCTGATTCTGGAATGCGAGGCCATCCTTGGGGATGGTACTGAACACGCCCGCTGGCAGGCTTGCCAGGCGGTCGGCTACAAGTACTACCCCACGGCCGAGATCGACGCTTCCAAGATTACGCCTGAGCAGGCGCGCCGGGTCGTTGAAGAAACGCCCCGCGGTATCCTTGGCATGGAGGGAGACAAATTGGTCGTCCTTCAGCCGGAGAACGTCAATCGCGCCAACGAGGCCACCAAGCTGACCGGTGGAGCGTTCCAGGTCAGCTACGACGACCGTAAGTTCCTCTTCCGGTTCGAGACCGATGGTGCCTTGAAGGCAGAAGACGCGGTGATCAAGGGTGTCGAAATCCTGAAGGAGCGCTTCGAGGCGCTCGCCGAGGGCATCCTCAGTCTGTAGGCGGCGCACCCCCCTCTTCCTTCCATCTCCCACCAGTTTTGCCTCGCAAGCCTCATATGGGGCGCCCAACTGCGCGATTCTCGCCCCGGCAACGGGGCTGAATTTGCCACTCGCAGGAGCTGTCATGCAGCCCGTCGCGCCATGCGGCCGGCGGCGATTGTGGCGCGCCTGCGCGGTTCCTCTTTCAAGCACTCGCCACCTTTCGCAGGGATAGTCAAGCGGCCAACGACGATAGATTCAGGGTCTATTCCTTAGTGGTTCGCAGGTTCGAATCCTGCTCCCTGCACTTCTTCCCTCGCTTCGCTCGGTCGAAGCGCAGGGCGCAGGAATCCTGCGGCCGTCGCCGCAGGCGCCGAAGAAAGCCTCGCTACGCTCGGCCTTCTCCGTCGATCCTGCTCCCTGCACTGGAACAGAGGAGCGACCGTCGGGAGCGACGGTTGTTCCAGTGTTGCACGAGTCGGTGAAGCTAAGGAGCGCCGAAGGCGCGACGTGCTTCACCGGCTTGTGCCTGCACTAGAAAGCCTGGAGGCGCGCAACGCCGGAACGGTTTCTCGTGCGAGGCGCGCCGACCCAACCAAGGTTTTGCCCGGTCCCCCGCCGCGCCTCTTGCTGGGCGGGGGACCAGGTTGCCTGCCCTACTCCGGGTTTGCGAATTCAACGTGCGATGCAGCGATGCCCCAGGAGCCCCCGTGGAGGTTGTCATGTGCGCGGGCGCAAACCCACACCTCAGGCAGGCTGCCATAGCGTGCCGTGTCAAACGTGATCTCAAAGGGGCTGCTGCGATCGACGCCCAGGACCGCGATGCCGCCGCGACAGTCACTTCGCGTGAAAAGTCCAAATTGCACGCCGAGAATATCTGGGCAATCTGGGTCCTCGACCGTCGCGGCAACGGTGGTCGGTCCAGTCAAGGTCGCGAAGGCGGCAGGCTGTGTGACCGTCGTCAGGGGTCGCGTGTTAACGTCGATGTTGTTCCACAGGGCTGTGTTGACAAAGCCGCACGTATCGTGCCCCAGCGTATCCCAATTGCAAACCGGCGAAAACGAATCGGGATCTTGGCCGTTGAAGTAATCGCCGAGGTTGGCATCGAAGCAATTCAACAGGCCATCAACCATGACCGCGTGGTCAAGGGCTGTGGTGTCCTCGCCGGGGATACCGAGGCGGGCGCGGGCCGTTTCCGGTTCGGCGTCGCGCAGGTCCCACAGGAATTGGGCGACGTTGAATTCGTTGTCGTATCCCTTGATGCTCGTCTGGCAAACGCGGTCTTCCATGGGGAGCGATGCCAACCCTGCGTATGTGAACATGGCGTCGCCATCCGCTCCAGGTGCCGTAACTTCACGGTTGACGCGTGCTCCGAAGTAGTTGGCCCAGCCTTCACTCCAGGATAAGCCAGGGCTCTGGCCGTCGTCACAGATGGCATGCGTACCCCCCCGACTCGGGTTGTAGATGTCACCGTTCAGCTTGTCCATGACGAAGTGGCCATATTCATGCCCGACTACATCCGGGCTTTCGGGATGAGATGCCACGCCCAGGAAGATGGTATCTTCTCGTGCAACGTAGAACGCGGCCGCGTCGTCGGCCAGATAAGGGATGCGCACGGTTGCGTCGCCCAGCACGGCCGGATCGATCCCGAGGTGGTTGACCGCGAAATCCCATGCATTGTTCGTGTACTGGAATGTACGCCCCGCTGCCTGGCCAGTCGGGTCCGCAGGCAGGAAAGTACCTAATGCGTAGTCGCCGGCAGCGGTGATCGGCTCTGCCGGCGCGATTTGGAAGGACCAGTCCGAGCCAAGCTGGTTCATAGCCACGCACACGTAGGAGTTGCACAGATCGATTTCCACGACCATGTCCTGCGGCGTGCCACCTTCGGCCTGATGGGCCGGCTCCAGAACGGGGATGGGCCCGCTGGCGAAACAGCCGTCATCGCCAGTGAAGCCAATCCCCAAGGTCTCGATGCGGTCGGCGTCGACCTCCAACAGGCGCACGGTCGCCCATCGCTGGGGCCATAGCGTTTGCCCGTCCGGGTCGACGAACGCCCAGCAACCGCTTACGGTAAAGGTGTCAACATCGCGGGGAGCATGGACTGCCGCATCGGGCGCGATCCAAGGCTCCGGCGCCACGCCTGGCGAGGCCTGAAGGGGGGCCGCGCGCACGCGGTTGGCAGCAACGGACAGAGTGGCCGCCGGCAGGTTCGGGATCGGGGGGCTGGCGTGGACCGTCGCAAGCTCGTTGTCAGACTCAACGTAGAGGATATCGGCGCCCCAGGCCGGCGCCACGCGGGCCTGTTCAATGACCGTGGCCTTGATGGTGTGCATGCCTGCCTCGAGGACTGTCGCCTGAAACGCGACGGTGACAGTTTCACCCGCCGGCAGGTACACGCGACGGCCGTCTTCGACGTCAACGCCGGGCGGGGCGTCGATGGCGACGACTGCTCTTCGAAGGTCTACTGGGGACGTAGCCTCGACGAGGATGGACACAGCGTGGCCGACGAGGGCCTCGCCGTCAAGGTGGGCAGTGACCTGGATCGAACTCGACATGGCCGAAAACTCGGCACGATGGTCCTGCGGCATATCGTCGTGGATTTGTTCCTGGCTCGGGACGGAAACACCGGCTAGTAAGGTCACGACTGAAAGAATGACGGCCCAAAGGCGAAGCGACATGGCCGGGGTATTGGAGGGGCGACAAAAGGGCTCTGTTCCGCCGGCAAAAAAATTGGCCGCTGTTGGCCCTGCCATTTTCGCTCCAAACGGGGGCTTGGCTGTAATCAATCGTCTAGGGTCGGAGGATCGAGGTGAGGTACAATTGGGCCCCTACGGCTGCACGCCGACCACTTCGACCTGGAACAGGAGGGGCCGGTTGGCGAGGTGGTCTGGGCAGTCTCCGCCCTGGGTTGGCGTGCAGTTGTACGCCTTTTCTGGGGGGATGCGGGCGGTGGCGGTTCCGCCCTCCTGGACGCCGACCGTGAGGTCGAGGACGCCCTCGAACATGCCTTCGGCAGGCAGGAAGATGACGGGTGCGAAGGCTCCGGAGGCTGATCGTGCCTGGGCGACACTTTCGGCAAACAGCTTGTAATCAAGGTCGTGCCGGAGGACGCTGTCTGCCACTGCCTCCATGCTGGTCCCAAAGACGCGGCCGTCGGCGACCATGCCAATGTAATGGGCCCGCACCAGTTTGTCCGCGACCACATCGCGCGCGCCCGCCTCGGGATCCCGTTCGATGGTGAGCTGAACCTTCTGGGTGGTCGCACCGGGGCTCGTTGCTGTCAGGGGTAGGCTAATGCTACCTGTGCCCAGTCCGACGTTGGCCTGGACGGCCAGTCCCTTTCGCTGTGCGGACGCCAGTTCGAAGCGTTCCATGCCGGCCTCGACGCGCAGCCAGTTGCGGCCTTCCTCGAAGCCTGCGACCTCGACCTCGACGGGGTGATCCGAGCAGTTGATCACGACGGCCAGGAAGCCTGCCTTGCCGCCGGTGGTGGCCACCTTCTGGTGGGCGTCGGGAACCCATAGCCCGATGCGTGGGCGGCCCGGGTTCGTGTCGGCGTCGCTCGGGTGCCGAATGCTGGCAGCCTCAATGACGACCTCCATGCGGGGGTCGCCGCTGCCCAGGCCGGCCTCGTCGTTGATCGTCTGGATGACCTCAAGGCCGGTGCTGATGCGGCCAAACACGGGCTGTTTCTCGTCGAGCCAGTCGGCGGGGCGCATCAGGATCGAGAACTCCCCCGCCTGGGCACCTTCGTGGGTTGCCATGGATAGTGTTCCCTTGCCTGTGTGCTTGAGCGCGTGATGGTATTCGGATGGCACCTGTTGGGCGGGGCCGGAGGGCGCGGCACGCATCATGTAGTCCGTCTCCACGAAATGGAACACGGCCCCGTCATAGGCACCCGCCTCGACTAGATCGATGAAGGCCCCGACGGTCCGGGGCGCCATGTCCAGGAACAAGTCGACCTCGATGACTCCCAGATTGGTTTCGAGGATGGCGACGGGCTGCGCCCGCGTGTCTGCGTCACGAATATCGACGCACCCGGCCCCCGCGGGCGCCGGCTCGGCCCACTGAAGGCCGGCTGGCTCGGACTCGGAGCACCCGGAGAGGGGGACGCACAGCAACACGAGGGCCAGAACGAGACGCATGGGACAACTCCTGGCGCGGCCGGGATTACGGCACCCCATCGCCAGTGGCTGGGCACGGGCGTGGGCGTTTAAGCAGAACCCGCCCGCCCTCATTCCTCGGCGGTGGGGTTCACCTGCAGGATTTCCAGTTGGAACAGCAGCGTGCGGCCAGCCAGGTGGCCTGGGCAGCCCTGCTGGGACGGATTGCAGTTGTACGCCTTCGACGGCGGCATGCGGCCGGCTGAGGTGCCGCCCTCCAGGGTACCGATGGCGAGTTCTGTGAATCCGGCGATAACGCCGGCTCCGGGGGTGAACTCGAAGGGCTGGTAGGCCACGTCGGCGTTCTTGCGCTGCGTGATGCTGTTCTCGAAGCCCACGTAGCCCATCTTGTGTTCAATTGCGTAGTCGCCGGAGGCCTCCATGCTGGTGTCAAACACCATGCCGGTGACCATCATGCCGAGGTACTGGGCCTCCACGGGCACGCCGCTTTCGGCGGTAGCGCCGCCAGCAGCAGGATCGCGGGCGACCTTCAATTCGAGTTCGTTGGAAACGCCGTCGACGGTCATGCGCAGCGGCAGGCTGGCCGTGCCGGAGCCAGCGGCCACATCGGCGGTGACCACGAAAGCCAACTGCTGGGCAGCACCAAGCTGGAAGGCGTCCCAGCCGGACTCTGGGGTCAGATCGCTGCCGGTGATGGTAACATCGATGGGGTGGTCGGCGCAGTTGACGGCAACCACGATGAAGTCGGCCTCGCCGCCGTCCTTGCCTACTTTCTGGGAGGAGTCCGGTGTCCACATGCCAAAATTGGCGGCCGTGACCGCCGCGCTGGCGGGGTTGTTCGGGTAACGGAGGGTCACATTGTGCAGAACGACCTCCGTCTGGGGAGCGCCGGTGGACGAGGCGGCTTCTGCGTTGACCATGTCCACCACATCCATGCCGCCGATGACCTTCCCGAAGATGGCGTGCTTGTCGTCCAGATGCGCCGTGGGCCCAAACGTGATGAAGAACTGGCTGCCGCCGGAGTCGGGGCCGCCGTTGGCCATCGACAACATGCCCTTCTGGTCGTGGCGCAGCAGGTGGTGGAACTCGTCAGGGATGCTGTAGCCAGGTCCACCGAACCCGTCGTTGGACGGGTCGTCGTCCTTGGAATTGGGGTCGCCGCCCTGCATCATGAAGTTGCTGATGATGCGGTGGAACAGGGTGCCGTCGTACTCGCCGGACTCTGCCAGGGAAATGAAGTTGGCCGCCGTGGAGGGGGCCATGTCAGCGAAAATCTCCGCCTCAATCGTGCCCATGGATGTTTCCAGCATGGCTACCGGCTGGGCCCGGTAGTCGACGCCCGACGAGTCCGAGCAGCCAACGGATGTGGGTGTGGGGGCAGTCCATTCGAGCGTTGGCGTGGATTCGGAGCAGCCAGCCAGCAGGAACGCCAGCAATACCGCAATCGGGACCTTGAGGTGCATGGAATCAAGCCCGGCAGGCGCGCCGATTGATGAAGGATTGCCTCAGCCCCCGACCTCCGGCCCCCGGTGGCCGGGGGAACCCCGGGGGGGTTGGTGATGGAGGTGGAGCGCATCGGTACGGACGTTCCGCATCGATACGGGCGCTCAGCGTCGGGCCGGGTCACGCCAGGACTGGGGCTGCTCCCTGCGACCCTACGGCGTCAACTGCGTGATCTGCACGGAAAAGGTCAGGGACTGGCCGCTGAACTTCGCCAGGCGGTTTCCTGCGGGAATATCGTAGCCGTAGCCGTACGCGGCGGGGATGACGATTTCGGCCTTTTCGCCCTTGGCGAGTCCCATGAGGCCGTAGTCGAAGCCGGGCACGGTCTGGCCGCTGCCCAGGGTGGTCGGGAAGCTGCCCTGGTCGAACAACTCGCCGCTGTCGGTAAAGCGCCCCTCGTAGGCCGCCGTGACCTCGCTGCCCGGCCCGGAAACCGTCGTGCGGTTGGCGGCGATGTTGAGCGTTCCCTTGGCCATCGCGTCCCCGGCATGCAGTTCAACGTCATGGGCTCCAGCCGGCTCGTCGGCGGGGATGGTCAAGGTGATCAGGGTGCGAGCCCAGTCGGTGTACTCGAAGCCCCGGGAGCCCTGCACCTTGGAACCGTCCTTCTCCAGCGTGGCCGACGGCGTACCGAAGGAAATCTGCCAAGACTCTGGCAGAGCCGCGCCGCCGGGGCCGGTGAGCGACCAGTCGAACTCGACGGTGCTGCTGCCGCCGTTGTGGGCCCAAACCAGGATGTGGTCGGTGTTGCCACCGACCTGCCATTCACCTGGCGTGATGAAGTTGGTTGTCACGCCGTCGTCGGAGGCGCACCCAGACAGAAGGGTGGCGGCAAGGATGCTGGTTGCAATGATTTGGAATCGCATGGAATTACTCCCTGTAGGCTCGAATGATGACGATTGGGTCGGCGGGCTCGAAAGTCTGGCCGTCGATCTGCCGGCCTTGCTCGACAACAGTCATGGAGCGCACGACATCCTCCCCCTCGACCACGTGGGCGAACACCGCGTAGCCCTGCCCCGCGGGGCCAGGGTCAAGCGACCGGCGGTTGTCGACGACGTTGATGAAGAACTGGCTGGTGGCGGTGTCCGGCGGCGTCTGACGGGCCATGGACACCGACCAGCGCACGTTGGGCTCATCCCGCGTGGCCTCCAGCGGAATCGGCTCCCGGGTCTGCTTCTGCGTGCCGTCCGCGTACAAGCCTCCACCCTGGACCACGAAGGTGGGCCCGACCCGGTGATACGTGAGGCAACTGTAGAAGCCGCTGTCCACGTACTCCAGGAAATTGGGCACCGTCAATTCGGCGTGCTCGGCGTCCATCTGCAGGACGTAGTTGCCCAGCGTCGTCTCGAAGACCACGCGAACGCCATCGCCCGAGCCCTCAAACGGGGCCCGCGCGTCGGGAACGTCCTCGTAGTCCTTGCACTGCGACGCGTCAACTGACGGTCCGTCTCCCGTGCAGCCTGCCAGGCCTGAGGCCAGCAGCACGGCTGTCACCAGAAGCAACCTCACCATGGCCTCGGCGACACAGGCGGGGTCGAAAAGTGTTGGCCCGCCGGACCAGCGCGGTGTCAGCGCTCACGTGCCGGGGGTGTTTATCAGTCAACGGCCCGTGGCGGAGCCCCTTGATCGATGGACAGCGGGACGTCACCGTGGCCGTTGTCGGCAGCGGCGGCTTCGGAACCTGCCTGTCGCTTCTGCTGGCGTCCAATGGGCTGGAGGTCCGCCAGTGGTGCCGCAGCCCCGAGTACGCGCAGACCTTGACCAACCGGCGTGAGAACGTCCGCTACCTGCCGGGCGTCAAGCTGCCGTTGTCCATTTGGATCACGTCCAGCCTGGCCGACGCCGTAGCTGGCGCCGAGGTCGTGGTGGTGGCCGTTCCCAGCCAGGCGGTGCGCGAGACCGCCCAACGCATCGCCCCGGATCTGGATCCCGATGCCAAGGTGCTCAACGTCGCCAAGGGCATCGAGACCGGCACGTTTCAGCGCATGAGCCAGGTGCTGCGGGCCGAACTGGGCAACCGCGTGCCCATCGCCAGCCTGTCCGGCCCCAATCATGCCGAGGAAATCGCCCGGGGCATGCCCGGCGCCACCGTCATCGCTTCGCACAACGAGGGGTGCCTCGAT
This sequence comes from Thermoplasmatota archaeon, assembly GCA_041600695.1. Classification (GTDB taxonomy): domain Archaea; phylum Thermoplasmatota; class E2; order JACPAO01; family JAHFTW01; genus JBFJVP01. The sequence goes on from JBFIJP010000013.1 coordinate 11,702, forward strand.
CTGCTGTGTGAACTGTTCACGACGAAGACCTTCAAGGCGTACCCCCGCACGGATTTGGTGGGCGTCGAACTCGGCGGCGTGCTGAAGAACATCACCGCCCTGGCGGCCGGCATCACCCGGGGCATCGGGTTCGGCGACAACTCCGCCAGTGCCGTCATCACTCTGGGCCTGGACGAGATGGTCCGCTTCGGTACTGCCCACGGCGCCAAGAAGCAAACCTTCACTGGCCTCAGCGGACTGGGCGACCTGATTGCCACCTGCACCAGCCCCCACAGCCGCAACCGCCGCGTCGGGGAGCTGCTGGGTCGCGGCCTGAGCCTGGCCGAAGCCATGGCCACCATGGGTGGCAAGGTGGCCGAGGGCGTGCATGCCACCCGCTTCGTGCACGAACAGGCACGCAGCGAAGGCATCGACCTCCCCCTGACCGCGCAAATCTATGGCATTCTCTACGAGGCAAAGGATGCCAAGGACGCCGTGCGCGACCTGCTGGCGCTCCTCTAAACCCCGCCGGCGGCGGCCGCGGGGGACGTTATCCAGCCTCGCGTCGTGTCGCACAACGCTTATGCTGCGCGCCTCTACCCTGGCGGGTGATGCGTAGCTGGTGGTTGCCGCTCGTGCTGATCGTCCCGGCGTTCACTGGATGCCTGAGCTTCCTGGACGACGAGGACCCCGACCGTATGGTAACCCCGCCCGAACTGGGGTACGATGCCTCGGAAATCGAAGTCACGGGCGTCCATGTGCACGACTTGGAAGTGGTCTCGTTCGATAACGTGACCCTTCACACCCGCGTGTACGAACCCCTGTCTGCCGCCGGGATGCCCGACGGCTCGGCGCCCCGCTTCCCGGTGCTTCTGGTTGCCCACCCGTGGGCCACCAGCAAGGAATTCTGGGAACACCTGGTCTTCGAGAACGCGGACGGCCAACCCGAACAGGTCAACCTGCTCGACCAACTGGCCCGTGCCGGCTTCATCACTGTGGCGTGGGATGCGCGCGGCTTCGGCCGCAGCAACGGCCAGGTCGGCGTAGCCAGCCCGGCCGAGATCGCCGACATCAACGAACTGATCACCCTCGCCGAGGAGCGCTATCCCAGCAATGGCCGGGTGGGCATGCTCGGTCTCTCCTACGGCGCCGGTCAGGCGCTGGTGGCCGCCGCGACCAACGACCGCATCGACGCCGTGGCTGCCTTCCAGGGCTGGGCGGACCTGTACGATGGCGTCGCTCCTGGCAACGTGCCCAAACTGGAATGGAACGCCGTGCTTCTTGGCACCGGTGGTCCCACCAGCCGCGGCCGCATCAGTCCAGTGGTGGCCAGTTGGGTGGAGTCTCTCGTCCAGCGAAGCGACCTGAACGCAACCCAGGCCCAGATGGACCTCCGCAGCGGCGAAGGCCGTCTCGCCATGGACGAAACGCCACTGCTGCTGTGCCAAGGCATGCAGGAGACCCTTTTCCCGCAGATCGACCGCGCCTGGAAGGCGACCAGCGGCTTCGCCCGCGCCATTGTCCACCAGGGTGGCCACCTGAGCCTGCACCGCCCCTGCTACAATGCCGCTATCGAGTGGTTCCAGTTCTTCCTCGCCGGCGTGGACACGAAAGTCGACTCCTGGCCGGCCCTGAATACGGTGGACGCGGCGGCCAGCGGCCCCGTCATGTATGAGAACTGGCCCGTGACCCAGGAGCGCACGTTCTTCCTGCACGACGAACAGATCACCAGAAACGCCGCCCCTGCGTCTACCTTCGTGATCAGCCAGCGCATCGTGTCCAACCCCTTCACGGAACCGGACGCCCTGTGGGACTTCCTGGGCCAGCCCCACCCGGTAGTACCCGACCAGTTCCGCCAGGACCCCAGTGGCGTGACCTTCCGCGGCCTGCCCTTCCAGCAGCCCGATGTCCTCGTGGGCGCCCCGCGGGCCGTTCTGGAACTGGACGGCAATGCCACCCTCCCCTTCCAGGTGACGGGGCAACTGTTCCTCGTCAAGCCCAACGGGGCCAGCTTCCTGCTTGGCCGCACCGGCGCCGCCGCCGTGGAGGATGTCCATGTGGCCGCGGGTACGGTCACGCTGGCGTTCCCCTGGGTCAAGACCAACCTGGGAGCCGGCGATGCCCTGTCCCTGAAGCTGACCGGCAACGATCAGGGAGCCTTCCTCCCCCTGCTGGCCAATTACACCACGACATTCACCGGCAACTCGACGCTGGTGATCGATGTGGTGCCGTAGGCCGGTGCCAAAGGCAGGGGATTGCGAAGACGGCCCCGCCGCGCTGGCGGGGCCGGCTTCGCCCTCCTGTGTGCTGGGTGGCTCAGCCCGAAGCGGCCACGGCGTCGTCGCGCACCGCTGAGGAAACGGTCACGCTGGACCCGTCGGCGGGGAGCAGGCGGGTGGCGGCGATCAGTTCGACCACTAGGCGTGGCTCGTTCTTTTCCTGTTCGCGGGCCAGGCGGTCCTTCATCTCCGTGTCGAGCTCCTCGATGCGGCGGTTGTTCTTGAAGGTCAACTCGTGCAACTGCTCTTCCAGCTTCTTGTACTGGTCCTCGAGCTTGCGTTCCCGGATGCCGTTCTCCGTAAACCACAGCCGGTTGCGGATTTCACCCATCTTGCGGCGGATTTTCGCCTCGTCCAGGCGAATCTCTTCCTTCAACCGCTCGTAGTAGTCCTCCAGCCGCTTTTCGATGCGGCGGACCTCCTCCTGGGCTTCCTCGCGCTTTCGGTTGAGGATGGGGACCAGGACGTTGCCCACCTCGAAGCGGGCCTTCTCGGTGAGGTCCTCCCACTCGTCGGCGGTCAACTGGACGGGGCTGGTGTCGGGTTCGCCGTCGCCGATGTCCCGTAGATCCTCGGTGACCTCGGACACGTCCCCGCCGTCGTCGATCGTCACGGAGACGAACGATTCGACCTCGCTGCGCAGGGTCTCGATGAAGTAGCGGTAGTACAGCAGCGTCGCCGGCGTATCCACTTCGGCGGTTTTCAGGACGCCGACGTTGCCTTCCCGGCACAGCAGGTCCATGACGCTTTGCACGAACTTGCTGCCCAGGCTGAGAAGTTCGACTTCACCGTCGGTCCGTTCGAATACTTCAGGATCGGCCGTGTATGAGTGGACGCCCCCGATGCGCTTCCAGTAGGTACGCGGCAGGCGCACCGTGACAACGCCATCCTTCTTTTCCTCCTCGGCGCCAGAGCTCTCGACGAAGGCATTGACGAATCGTTGCACTTCGGAGTCGAGATCCACGGACGACTCTACCTGGTAGATGTTGTGCGCCGTGGAGAGGTCGAACTTCTGGAACACGCTGGCGTCCAATTCCTTGATTTCCAGGGCGTGTTCCTTGGACCTCTTGACGTCGCGTTCGACTTTGGCCAGCGCATCCTTGACATCCTCGTCCTTGGGGGCGTTGAGGATCGCGTCCAGGATACGCTTCTCCAGACCTCCCTGTTCGTTGATGTCGCTCAGAATCAGGTCCATCTCACCGATGGCGACCTCAAACAGTTTGATCTTCTCGTACAGCACCTGCAAGACGTAGTCCTCGATGGTGTCGGCGACGGCCAGGTTGAGGATGACGACGTTGTCGCGCTCCTGGCCGATGCGGTGGACACGGCCGATGCGCTGTTCGACACGCATGGGGTTCCACGGCAGGTCGTAGTTGATGAGGATGTGGCAGAACTGGAGGTTCAGACCCTCTGAGCCGGAGTCGGTGGCCACTAGGACCTGCGTCTTGTCCCTGAACTCCTCAAGGGCCTTGCGGCGCCGGCCGCTGGTGAGTTGGCCATGGAACTTGACGTTCTCGACGCCCTCCTGTTTGAGGCGCCGCGACAGCAGTTCCTGGGTTTCCCGGAACTGCGTGAACACGATCATCTTCTCGTGCGTGTTCTTGGCGATGTCCAGGATCAGGTTGACCTTGGAGTTGCGCTTGATGGATTCCGCCTTGTGGCGTAGATCTTCCATGGCCGCCAGGGCGTCCGGATCGTCGACCTTGGCCATCATGTTGGTCAAAGTCTTGGCGAGCGCCGGGGCGGAGCTGGCCACTTCGCGTTCCAGGATCAGGAGTGCCAGGTGGCTCTCGAAGGCGCCCTTGTGGGTGCGGATGAAGTCCGTGACTGCCTTGTGGAGTTCGTATTCGCCTTTGGAGGCGTGAATCCGATGGGTCTCCACGACACGCTCGGGGAACTTGAGGCCGGTCTCGGCGCGGCGGTTGCGCACCATGACTTGGCGCAACAGATCCTGTAGGCGCTTGGCATGCAGCAGCACGCGGCCTTGGGAGTCACCAATGTACTCCTCCTCGAAGTGCTGCATGGTGCCCAGCAGGCCGGGCTTGATCAGGTTGATCAGGTTGTACAATTCCACCAGGTTGTTCTGGATCGGCGTGGCCGTCAGCATCATGGCGTAGCGTGCCGTGATGTCGTCGGCTAGGCTGTAACGCTGGGTTTTCTTGTTCTTCAGGTAGTGGGCCTCGTCAATGATGACCAGGTCCCATTCGCGGCCGATGATGTCGGGGTAGTGCAGGCTGGATTTGGCCGTGTCAATGGAGGCGACCAGTTTGTCGTGCTCGTAGAGGCCTTCCGTGGTGCGACCGAAGCCCCGGAATTCGGGGTCGTCGTGCTTGACGAACCGCTCGCCGAATTTGTCCCATAGTTCCTGTTGCCATTGGCTGGCCAGGCTGGCCGGCGTCAGGATCAGGACGCTGCGGGCCTTGCCGCGGGAGATCAACTCCTTCAGGATGATGCCTGCCTCGATCGTTTTTCCAAGACCGACTTCGTCGGCCAGGATGGCGCGCCCCTGCAGGTCGTTGAGGACCTTGATGGCGGCGCTGATCTGGTGGGGGAGGATCTTGATCTTGCGGCGCAACTGGGCAATGGTGGTGATGCCTTCGTGCCGCATCGCCTGGAGCCGGTGGGCTCGCAGGTTGAGCATGTGCAAATCGGTCGGGGAAAAGGCGCCACCCGTGAGGGCCCGGCCAACGCTGAAGGGGTCATCGATAGGATGACCGCGGAGCGGATCGCGGCGGGCTCGTTTAAAAAGAGTGCGCTCAGGCTGATTGCTGGACATTGCGCGGTACCAGGGTTATGGTTGTTCCAACCCGACCCACACTTAAAAAACATGGTGCCTGCGGCCGAAGCCGGATCGTTGACGATTGCGGGCGTTTTGGCGCCCCGCAGCACCCCCTCCCGTTTAATCCAATTTGGGATTTGTAAACGATTAGGACCAAGTACGCCCTGCCATCTGTTAGGTTGCCGCCGGAGGATGCCGCCGGATCACATCGCGTGGCGTCCGCAGGCGGTAGCGGGCTTCAGCACCGCTGCCCCGGCCCACCCCCACCAGGTTACCGCGGCCGGGGCACCCAGCCCGGCAAGGCCAAGCGTCATCCCCCGGTCCCCGGGCCGTGGAGCTTTCCTTCCACGGCGGCGTCGGCGAGATCGGCGGCAACTGCTTTCGCGTCGATTCGGGCGGAGCCAGCGTACTGCTGGACTTCGGAATCAGTTTCAAGCGCTACGGCCAGGCGTTCGCCGAATTCCTCAAGCCGCGCAAGCTGAGCGGCATGGGCGACTGGTTGTTGTCCGGCGTGGCCCCCGAACTGGCTGGCGTCTACCGTCAGGATTACCGGGCCCGTGTCGGCGGCCGCCCCGAAGCCCGCGGCATCGACGCCGTGGTGGTCAGCCATCCCCACATTGACCACTTGGGTCTGGTGCCCCTGCTGCGCCCGGATGTGGCGATCGCCAGCAGCCCGACAGCCCTGGGCGTGGCCAAGGCCATCGAAGAAACCGGCGGCAGCTTCGATCAAACCGACTTCACCACCTACACTCCCCAATTCGAGTTCCGTCAGACCGCCCGCGGTGGCCTCAGCAAGGCCACTCGGCAGTTCAGCGAAACCGTCCGCCGGCCGTGGCACACGGCGCCCCGCCTGGAACTGGACGGCCTAACGGCGCACCTCCTCCCCGTCGATCACTCCATCCATGGGGCGCGAGGAATCCTGCTTGAGGGGAATGCCCAGGTGGCCTACTCCGGCGACCTGCGCATGCACGGCCGCCACCGGGAATGGACCGAGCGCTGGATCCGCCGCTGCGCCGGCGTGGACATCCTCCTGCTGGAGGGCACCAACGTGGTGGGCCCCGAAATCCATCGCAAGCCGGACCTGGCCGAAGACATGCGGATGCTGGACGACTTCAAGGCGCTGGATGACGAAACCGAGGCAGGCGTCGAGAAATTCATCGCCGACGGAATTGCTGGCGAGACCGGTTTTGTCTTCATCGCGTACCCGCAGCGGGACCTGGATCGGGTGGAGTCGTTCATCGCCGCCGCCAAACGCACCGGCCGGCGCCTCTGCCTGACGCCCAAGCAGGCGTATCTCCTGGACACCCTCGCCGCCATGGGTGGCGAACTGGACGAGGCGGTCCCCCGCACCACCGATCCGGATGTCCGCATCTACGTCCCGCGCAAGGGATGGGGGCTGGTGGAACGAGCGGACCTCTGGGAGGAGCACCCCAACCTGGTTGAGGCCGAATACCAGGGCTGGGAACGGACGTACCTCCGCCACCCCAATCGGGTACTGCGCAGCGACATTGCCGCCGACCCGGGCCGCTACATGGTCTTCGCCGACATCTGGAACCTGACTGAACTGCACGAGTTCGACGAACGGCTGGCGGAGGTCGGCGGCACCTACGTGCACTCCAAGACAGAGCCCTTCAACGAGGAAATGGTGCAGGACCGCCAGCGACTGGTGTGGTGGCTGCGCCGCTGGAACCTCAAGCCGGTGGCAGCCCACGTGAGCGGCCACGCACGACTCGACGAACTGGAGCACATGGCCGAGGAGATCGGCGCCAAGCATGTCGTGCCGATCCACACGGAGGACCCGGCGTATTTTGCCCAACGGCTGGGCGCGCGGGCTGTCGAACCCCGGCTGGGCGCTGCCATCGGCCTGTAGGCTGGCTCCGTTCGGGTTTCGAATAGATGGTACACATTGGAAAGTTTTCATGTATGGAAACCGCGTGGTCCACACGCTGTTCCGGGGCTTGGGGTTGTCAGGTGGCTTGCATCAGCGACCCTACCACCACCCTGTCGCTAGGACACATCCTTCCCCATTGATGGCCGGGCGCAGCGCGCCCGCACCCCCCGGCACCTCAGCCCCGGGACAGCAACTATGCATCGATGAGCACGGGCGACCAGATGGGTAGCCGTGCGTGCTGCCAGCCGGTGCGGTTCTCGAAATCGCTTAGCATCAGCAGGAACGTCGGCTCCAGACTCTGCCGCATCTGACCCGCCGATCGCAGCGCCGCCGCCTGGGTTTCGACCTCGGCGGTGGTCGCATCGAATTCCCCGCGCAGCCGCCACCGCGGTTCCTGGCCCTGATCCACCTGGATCACCAGCCGTGGCCAATCCTGGTGGAGTGCGGCCATTCCGAAGGCGTCGGCGGCAAACACGTGGTAACCCATCGCGGTGGCGGCCTGTGATGCAGTTGTTGCGTTCCATTCCACTTCGAAGGGAACTTCCGCTACCATGCCGCGCAAGATGACGCATTCGCCGCCGCGCATGCTGGAGCACGGGTGCCACGGGGCCATGCAGCCGGATGTGGCGGTGGCCAGGAGCAAGAGCAGGAGCAGGCAGGCGCGTGCGGGGTGGGCCACGCCGATGCAGGTTGGCGCTGCCCTGAAAGGCTTTCACCCCGGGGCTCCGGCGCCGCTGCGCTGCGGGGGAACGTCACGGCCGCCCTAGGCAAACCCCGCCCGGCCCCGGCGGCGCCCGCACCCCCAGGCCGCGCCCGGTGGCGTCCGGCCGGCTCTGGCGGCGCCTTGCCCGCACGATGGCCGTGCCCCCCGCGCCGGGCTCGGGCTGCGGCAAGGCCAAGGACCGGCCGCGTCGTGCGCCAACTGTGGAACTGCGTGCGGTCCTCTTCGACCTGGACAACACCCTGATCGATTTCCTGCGCCTGAAGCGCCAGGCAAGCGACGCGGCGGGCCGTGCCATGATCGCCGCCGGGGCCGATTTTCCGTTTGGCGCCGACGAGGTGGGGGACATCCTATTCGGCGAATACTTGGGCGACATCGAAGGGGACGGCGTGTTTGAGAAGTTCCTTCGCACCCACCACCGGCAGAAGCTGCGTCTCGACCAGCACGCCGTGGACCGCATCACCGCGGCAGCCGTCAACGCCTACCTGAAGGCGAAGCTGCTGCACCAGGAGCCCTACCCCGGCGTGCGCCGCACCCTGCTACACCTGGCCCGCCTGGGCGTCAAGATGGGAGTGGTCACCGACGCGCCCCGGTTCAAGGCCTATCAGCGGCTCGATGGGGCCGGGCTCGTGGATTTCTTCGAGTTCGTCATCACCCATACGGACCACGGCGAGCACAAGCCCCACGAGCGCCCCTTCCGGGAGGCGCTTGATCTGCTGGGCCTGCCGCCCCAGGCGGTTTTGATGGTGGGCGACTGGCCCGACAAGGACATGACCGGCGCCAAGGCCGTGGGCATGCGCACCGCGTGGGCGAGTTACGGGTCCAGTCGCCCCGCCGACGACCCGCCCGCTGAGGCGGACTTCACGCTGGAGCGCTTCGCTGAACTGGGGCGCATCGTCGGCTTGCGCACACGGAGCTGATCCATGCTGCGCCTGGACCTCCCCAGCGAGTACCTCCTCATGGCCACCCGCGACCGCACGGGCAAGCCCATGGGCTGGCACCAGTACGGCTTCGGAGGCGCGCTGCTCATCGAGTTGGCCCTGGGACATCACATCCGAATCGAAGGCAAGCGGGTGGTCGCCGGCGGACCCGCGCCCCAGGACCCCCTGCTCGCGATGGTGTGGGACGACATCCGGACCCACCCCAAGGCCAAGACGCCGAGCTGGTGGGTGCAGCGCCTCAGCGGCCGACGCTACGCGCTCCTGCGCCGCCAGATCACGCACCGCCTGGTGGATGCGGGCATTCTCGCCCACCAGCCCCAGCAGGTCTTTTGGTGGACCCGGCACCTCTATCCGAGTCGCAACACAGGCGCTGAGCACGCCATCCGGCAACGCATCCGGGGCGCCGTGGCCAGGCAGGACGCCAGCGACCCCCAGACCACCTGTCTGACCGCTCTCCTCTACGCCAGCGAAGGCCTCAAGGAGGTCGCCGACGGCCCCGAACGCCGGGCCCTGAAGCGCCAGGCGAAGTTGTGGATCAAGAGCGACCCCTGGGCCAAGGCCGTGGGCGAAGTCGTCCAGGCCATCATGGCCGCTGTCGTGGCGGCGACGGTCGCGTCGACAGCGGCGTCCTAGTCCCGCGCTACTGGCTAGCCCAGCGGGCAGACCCGGGCGTCACCCACCCAGAAGAACCACGTGATGCACGTCGGGTCCGACGCGTCGGGCTCGCAGATGAACACGTAGCGGTGCGTGCTGTGGTCGAAGCACGGGGCATGGTGTGCCGAGGCGGGCTCGGCCACGGCGGCGGCCACGGTGGTGAACAGCAGCAGCGTCAGCAGGACAATGCGCATGGCCGCCGATCGTCGTTGTGGGCAAAACGATAGCGTCGGCGGGCGGCCCGGGTTGCAAGCCGCCGCGCCTGAGCCGGCACCTACGCCGGAACCTTCGCCGCCGCGAGGGTTTGGTCCATGACCTTGCCCAGCCGCTCGACGCCGATCTGGATCTTCTCGTCCGTGGCGTGGGTGAAGTTGAGGCGCATCGTGTTGAAGCCCTGGTCCGGGTCGGGGAAGAACGGCTTGCCGGGCACGTAGGCGACGCGGACCTTCACGGCCTCCTCGAGCATCTGGACACAGTTGATGCCCTCGGGCATCTGGGCCCACGTGAACATGCCACCCTGGGTGCGGGTCCAGTGGACGCCGTCGGTCGGGAAGTGCTCGTCCATGGCGCCGAGCATGATGTCACGCTTGCGCTTGTAGATGCGGATGATCTCCGGCAGATGGCGCTCAATGATGCCACCACCGAGCATGTCGGCGGCGATGTACTGGGTGAAGGCGTTGGTGCACAGGTCCACGCTCTGCTTGCCGATGACCATCTTGCGCACCAGGTCGGACGGGCCCACGGTCCACGCCAGGCGGAAGCCGGGCACCAGGATCTTGCTGAACGTCCCCAGGTA
>JBFIJP010000014.1:0-21566 GCA_041600695.1 Thermoplasmatota archaeon
CCGTTATCCGGCCTATGCCGGGCGCCTTGGCAAGGCGGGAGCTGCGGCTGGATGCACGCAGGCGCTAGGTGCATCTGGCCGTGAGGCCAACAAGTGATCGAAGAATCATTATGAACGCGAGGATCATTGTGGTGGCGGAGCGGTCCACATGAACGTCCGATCGAAATCTGTCCTGCTCAGCTTCTTGACCCTTTGCCTGGCCTCCGGATTGGTGCAGGCGACGGAGCCGGGTGTCGGTGCCTTCACCGCCTGCGTGCAGCGCGAAATGGCCCACACAACGCTTGAAGCGCCAGGCTCACCCCACGACTGCAACAAGCATATCCGCGCTTCCATCTGGTGCATCACGGATGGCGAAAGCGGCGACCTCGGCTTCAACACGGTCACGGCCGTGACTGCCTACGGGCAAATGGCGGTGCGCGGCCTACTTGATCGCGATGTTGTTTATCCCACGCTCAGCCAGTACGGCGAGTGGGGCTATGGTACGAAGGAGACCTGTCTGTGAGGCCTTCCCGACCTTTCGTGCTGGCTATTGTTCTCATCGCGATGGCTGGATGCCTGGAGCAAGCAGACAACTCACGACCATCGCCAGACGGCAATTCGCCGGGCGACAGCCAGGGGTCACCGCCCGGTCGGGGAAATAGCACGACGCCTCCTCACCTCGTTGACCTCTTTGCAGGCTCCGACTGCCATGGAGTCCATACAACCTTTGACGCACCGGGGTCGTGGTTTTCTGACGAAGTGCCAGCGGAGTGGCGCTACACTGGACCCGCCACGAGGCATTACGGATTCATTGGGTACGAATGCCAACGAATCGGCCTGCCGTGGCTTGAGCGCGGCCCTGCCGCGCTGCTCATTGAGTTTCATGCAAACGCCGTGCCACCCGAGGCTTGCACGGGCCCGGGCGGCGAGACCCTGCGTATCGTGCGGGGCATCTACACGAACGACGCCGAAATTGCCAACGCTTTCAACGAAAGCTTAGGAATGGCTCCGATCCTCGGCCAAATCGAACTGGTCCTGGAGCCGGTGGCTGCGGGCGAGGCGGCCCGGTATCAATGGACAACGGAACACGGTCTATCTAGCGTGGAGGTCGTACGCATGGAGCGCGACCTGCCCACGTTTGATTTGGATGAGGTTTGGCTTGGGCTGGGCGAATCGGGCCCCTGGCGCGCCGAATTCAAGGGCGCTGCGACGCTATTTGATTCAAGCCAGCCCGGTCTAGGAACCATGTCTAAGGAGACCCTGCACGCCAGGCTCTACGGTAGCGATTGGGCTGGCACCACAGGGAACTACGGGAATGTGAATTTCTCTGCCGAGGTGACGAAGTTCACCGGTCTCAGTTGCGAGGAAGAGGCATGAGACTCGCTGCGGCGTTGGTTTTGATCATGGTTCCCAGTGGCGCCGCAAGTCTCGTCCATGAGGCGGAGTTTGCTTCTCCGCTGATCATGCTAGGTGACCTCGATTTGTCCTTCAATGGCCGCCTACTGCTCCTGGCCGGCCCTGGTGAAGCCGCGGCGTTCCTTGACTGGCGGGGGCAGATCACCGCATTGCAGGAGACACAGTGGCAGGCGCGGAGCACCAACGATGTGCTTCGAACAACGGAAGATGGGTGGATTCCCAGCGCCGACTCCTGGGAGGGCCGTAATGTGGCCATGCACGCCTCGGCCACTAAGCCATTGGCCGCCATGCAAATGTGGGCGGATGAAATTCGCGTCGTTTTGTATTCCGGAGACGTGCATGGCTCAAGTGAACGCGTGGCCTCGTGTTGGGGAAACCTGGTGGATGGGAACCGATCGCGATCGCCGGCTTGGCACCGCAATCCTTGTGGCGAGGGCGAGGTGGGCTGGCGAATCGGGTCGCCCAGTGGCGCCCGGATTGAAGCGATGGGACTGAGTTACGTCGAATTGTTGGGATTCGACTGGTCATGCACGTCGACCGATTGCCCTCCTTCGGAATCGGTCTTCGGCACTCAGGCTGATGTGGTGCCAACGCCGTTGGCTTCGGCCAGAACATACACCTATGCCGTGATGAATGGCGCTGACGGGGTTCTGACCATTAACACGACCGCAGACGCACTGTACGCAGCGAGTTCCGTCATGGCGTTCAGCTTGGATGGCGTTGCCAGGCTTCCACGATATCACGGGCCGCTTGCCGATCCGGCTGGAAATCAAACACTACGTGTGGAGGGCTTATTCGCCGGGACCGAGTTGTCGGCTCTTCCCGGTGGTCGGTTTACGGGGACGCTCTCGCCGCCTGAGGTCATTTTTTTGGACGAGACGCCCCTGGGTGCGACTGGAAAAACGGTGGCTGCCGCGGCCACGGTGGGCCTTTTGGCGCTGCTAGCCAAAGCTGTTCTTGGTTTGTTGACGAGAACTCGCGCACGCGCCTTGCGCAGCCCCCGCCGCCGCGAACTCCTCTCGTACATTGAATCGCACCCTGGAGCGACGTTTCGCGAATTGGTGCGGGGAACGGACATTCCCGCAGGAACCGCCAGGCACCACGTCGGCGTCCTCAAACAAGCCAATCTCATCATGGAGAAGCCGCACAATCAAACCCTTCGGTATTTTGAGAACCACGGGAGGTTCGAGGATTCATGGAACTCCGTGGTGCTGCTTCGGGAGCCAGAGCTGAAGTCGTTGCACGCTTGGTTGCTTCGCCATAACGGATCCACGCAGAAAGAGATCCTCGCCTGGGCCGAAGGCCACGGTTGGAGTCGAAGCACCGCCCAACACCGACTCAAGAGATTGGAGAACGAAGGCCTCGTATCGATGCGCCCGATGGGTCGATGGAAGTGCTACACGGCCCACAAACGGGCACCGGTTCCCAGTTAATCTCAGCCGGATAACAAAACGCTCAAGCCGACCCTCGCCTTCGGCTCGGGCGGCTTAGCTCAACCGTTAGGCAGCAAGCCGTAGGGTCGTGCGCAAGCCGGACCAAAACAAACCCAGGAAGCGCCATCTGGCAACCGTGGCCGGAACCCAGATTCAACGTCCGTCCGAGCCCAGACTATTCCTGCGGCCAATGGCAAGGTGCTTGAGCGGGGCACACCATCCCGCCTTGTGCACTGGCGCCGGCTTAATCACGGGTGGCGGAACCTTCCAGGCGATTCCCGCTTTGTCCTTCTGGGGACGCTGGCGTTTGCCGTGTTCTTGTTTGGTGCGGGATTCTACGGGTGGCAGGCCTTCGAGAATTTCCACATCCTATTGGGGCGGCCTGGACTTGCGACTAATCTTGGACCAGCTTTGATTGGCGTTGGTGGTGTATTGGTGGCCTCGGAGTTGGCCCTTGTAGTGTATCACCGGGAGCGCCTTGCCGCAGAGCTCCCCGGCATTCGCCATGCGTGGCGTTCAACCGGCTGGATCAACGCGTCGCTCGCCTTGGCGGTCGTCTCGGCAACGCTAGCTTTGGCGGCCATGATAACTGACCGACAGCCGGCGGTTAGTTCGCCATACTCGTCCGCCACCTGGACCGGTTGGCTCTCCGTCGCGTCGCTGGCTGGCATGGCAATCGCGGTAACGCTGATGGTGCCCGCCGGTCGGGGTCTTGGACCAAGAGCAGTTGCCTTTCGCTTCCTCAAATCGCAACTCGATGCACTCACCATGGAGGAGGCACGGGACTTCGCGATTGGACCGAGAACTAGATCGGCCCCAGAAGCCGTTCGGCGCTCTGTTCGAAACCCCTACACCGGACTCTTGGCCTTGTTTCGAAGCGCGTTAGTTCAACGCGACGATGGGCTTGTGGTGGACTTGCTGGAAAGCGTTGCTCGCCGACATCTGGAACTGCTGCGCAGGGCCCACGATGAGCGCGAACGACATTGGGTGGTAGGTGCGTTCTTTCGATACAATGACGAGGTTCTGGCGACCTGTAGTACGTCCGGGCGTAGAGACGTGGAGCCCCGGGTATGTACGATGCTGAGTGCCTGGATTGCTGAGACCGCCGCGCATCCCTTTGAAGGATCGATTCTTACATGGATGCTGTCCGATGGCCTAGCCAGCCGCCTAGCCAAGCTGGAGAATGCCGAGTCTAGCGACCAGGTCCTTCGGGCGACGGCGAATCTAGCATTGGAACAGTTGGCCAGCTGCCAGCCAACAGAGACGGGACAACGAACCGCTTCCGATGCACGACTCAACGAGACAATCTGGAACCGCCGGTTCCACGACATAGCAGAGGAGTACAGACGATTCCTGGTCAAGGTCGCTGACGCCGCAATGGCCGAGGACCGACCAGAGATTGCGCGCGCGTGCGCGGAGGGGCTTGCTCATATGGCCTACGAAGCCCGCAATCTAACCAACCTCACAGAGCAGCAGATGGACCGGTGGCTCACCTGGATTCTCATGGATGCCGAGTCGTTGTGCATTCGGCTGATTAAGGCAAGCCCAGACGATCTCTTCGGAATCCCCCACGAATGGCAGCTCTTGGTCGAACATTGGCCGGGCTTACCCGGTTCATGTCGCAACATTCCGTACGCAACGTATACTCGCGTATTGATGGCTGTCGCTCGGGAAGGCATCGCACCCTGGAATGAGTGGAACGAGTTCAGGATATGGCTGGGCGGCTTCGCTGGCCAATCCGGTTCGTTTCCAGCCGAGGCGCTCACGTGGGGTGCTACAACTTTGCAGGATGTAATTGAGGCCGCTCAATCTGAGCACAAGAAGGGCAATCTCGTAGGTCATCTGATGATGGAGGTCGTAAATGTCCTGCGCTGGGTTATCCCCCGGGTGCGGGAGGGTCCCCACGCAGGAGAGCTGGCGCCCCGTTATGAGCAAGTACGGGCAGACCTCGTGGCGCTCGATGCCGACGTTGGCGGCTTAACCAATACGCACTGGGAATGGCCGGGAAGGCCTGAACAGCGACGTGTCCGCAACGTTGTTGCCGAACTCGATCAGGCGGACGCACCGGCCGATGAAGGAGAAGAGGGATAGGGCTGGTCGTCATCACCCGCTGCCTAACAAATCGCTCAACGCGACCTCGCTTCGCTCGGCGCGTTAGCTCAGTCGTTGGGCGTCGACCGGGGCATGGTTTCACGAGAGTGAGCCGTGGCGCGGTCCACGGCCCGGCGCCTCCGCATGGCCCCCGGACCTTGCCTGCGGTGCGCGAAATCGGAAGAAACGCCCTCCGAAACCAAACCGCCTTGGGCAAAATTAAAAGGTCCGCGTGCGGCCGTTCCTAGTACGCGAGCACCATACCGGGACCCTCCGGTCTTTGCTGGCGACTCATTTTGAGGCCGCCTGCCGCGTAAAGCCGGCCGTAGCCGCCTCGGAATCTCGCCATGCGTGTAGGCGACGGCATGCAATAGTTCAGACTGGCGCGAAGACCAACCTGCGAACCCTTGGAGTGCCCGTTGGATACGCACTACGCACATCGGGTGCGGCCGCGTTTCTGTACGGGGTACGCATCCATGCGCGTACGCTTAACCAGTATTCGACGCGAGGTCGACCGCGGAAGGCCTTTGGCCAACCAGCGCGTCCCGGGCACCGATTGAGCCATCAATACACGAGCGTGGGCGAAATGGCAGTTGCGAGCCGAGTCGTGTGGCGTATGGTCAACCCGTCAATCCGGACGATGGCCGGTTTGGGGCTGGTCATTCAGGCATTTCGCCTTGCTGACGTGATTCCCGCAGCGGTAGGGTATCACACGCTTTTCCAGCTAGTTTTTGCCGTGGTGTTTGTGATGCCGCTCATTTTCGTGTTGGCACCAACGATTGGGACGGGCTGGGGTGCCCTGGGAGGGGCATTTGCCTGGGCGTCGTTGAAGGACGTGCGAGTCAAGAACGTTCGGGGCGGTAATTACGACCGCCGGGTCAGGGCAACGGTCAGTGCCACGGTTAGTGCCTACGCGTTGTTCGCCGGCGGAATTCTCTGCTGGGTGTTCTTGGCACACGTAGATGCAGTTGAGGATCATTCCAAGCTCTTCCTCTGCCTGGGCGTCTTCCTATTGGCTACGGATTGGCTGAAAGCCCCGCTGTCATGGTACTTGTTCCTCGGGCCTACCGTCCCGCCCTATTCTCAACCCAATTTTCGGGCGTGGCTGGCCTACTCGTTGATTGTGCCCCTACTCATGTATGCCATTTCAAGACGAGCCGGGTTTAATTACAATTCTCTAGGCTTGTTCGGCTTGGTGGGGGGGTACGCCTTAGCTGTCGGGCCGATGATTGCCACGGTTGGGCTTGGCTTTGAAATTCTAATTCGCCGTCGGCGAGACCCGTCATGGAGTTTGACGCTACGTGCAATCGCTTGGCACGCCGCCGCTTTTCTGGTCGCAGTCATGGTGGTAGGTTTCGCTTATGCAATTTCGATCGCTCTATACCCATTTGGAATAGACATCCTGGATAGTCCCGTCAGCAGTTTTGACCCGGACGCACCGCGAGGGATAGTTGGCTACGTACTGTTCTGGGCCTTGGTCGGCGGGCCGATGACTATGATGGCCGGGAGTCTGGCCTGGCTTGACCTATACGCGATCAACAGATTTGCCTATGACCTGCAAAGCTGCATCAGGCGAACCTGACGGAGGGGTGGCCTCAAGTTGCCGGCGCCCTGGCGGCAACGAAGGGACCATTACTATGTCACCACGCTCAACATTTCCTGACCGCATCTCGTTGTGAGTTTTCGTCTCAGCGTCGCCGGACACATTCGGTAGGGAACCGTTTGGTTTCCTCGAAGCTTCAGGCGCTGGTTCGCCCAACAAATCGCTCAACGCGACCTCGCTGCGCTCGGCGCGTTAGCTCAACCGTTCGGCGGCCGTCGCGCTACGCATTACCAGGTGGGCCCCCAGCGCCCGAGGACCGCCCGGTGCCACGGCAACAGCAGGACGACAACTGGCATCGAATCCACGACGATCGATTGCAAGCCCCTATTTGGTTGGCCTGGCGGGGCATGCCTTGGGAAGCTCAAGTTGCTAACGACAAACTTTGCAGCCGCTCGCCCAGAGGCCCGCAATGCCCGCCGACCCCCCCCCCCCCCAAATTCGACCCCTGGGTCGATGGCTCACCAGACGTTTGCTTCGATCGTGAACATGTCTGTGTTCGGGGGGTACCTAGCATCAACTCGATATTCCCCCGGGCTTGCCGATAGGTGGCACTGGCCTTGCTGACGATTCGTGTCTGCGAGATTTCCCCCGAACGCATCATGGAACCAGTTGCAACCAGTGCCTCGTGGCCCATCTACGGACAATCCAATGAATTGGCCCGCGCGCGGGTGGATAGCTTGAATATGCAGCATGTTCGATTCCGCCTGTTCAATCGTGAGAGTCATGACGAAATAGCAACTGCTGCCGCGCGGGTTGGGTGGCTCGACGCTGTATCGCGTATTCGCCGCCATTTCTGTCCTGCTGCCGCTGGCGCCGCATGGCAACGTCAATGGCCCCGGTATCGGGATACTTGGTGGTGATGCGGGGGTTGCAGCGGCCGTGGCATATGCCTCATTCGATCCCGGGCCTTCGCCCACCTCGTTGAGGGCCATCGCCACATAGTAATATGTGCCGGACCGGGACACCGAATCGCTATAGGTCAGCTGATTGCCGGCTTCTATTAGGGTCGGGTACGGGCCTCCCGCCTGAGTTCCTCGGTACAACCGGTAATTGGTGATCGCGGCGGCCCCATCGCTGGCTGGGACCTCCCACTCGAGGTCTACCACGCCGAGGCTGGACGAGCGGGCTGCCACAAGATTCCGGGGCGCCGTAGGTGGCGTCTGAACCGTGAAACACGACGCCGCAGAATCTGTATAGGCGATCGCCGGGTACAATGCATCGCCAGAATACTCGGCGCGCCAACAGTACTTACCGACGACGTTGGTGTCCGTCGTCGCGGCTGACGTGGCCGTCCCACCAATCAAATCAATGGCGCCGCCGATTTGTGCACCCGCCATGCCTTCACAACCGCCGGCTGTGACTTGAGATGGGTGGCACAAGAAAAATGCAACTGTGCCCGTCGGCGTGGCGCCCGTCCCACTAACGGAGGCCGTGTCCGATGCTGAAGTGCCGGGCACAACCAGGCCGCCGGTCGGGTCGCTGGTCGCGACGAGCGAGGCCACGGCCGTTACTAATTTCGTTACGAACGCGTCAACGCAGCCATGGTTGGCTCCCGGGTACGGGTTAACGGCCGGGAAGTCCGCCGAGCACGTCTCGCCGGTGACGTAGGCGGCTCCCCGGGCATCCACCGCAACGCCCCATCCATTGTCGTCGTTGCTGCCCCCGAGGTAAGTTGAATACGCCAAGTTGTTGCCAGCGGATGTCAGCTTCGCCACGAACGCGTTGCAGCTGCTGTGGTTGGCGTCCGGGTACGGATCGACGAGCGGAAAATTCGATGAGCACGTGGCGCCGGCGACGTAGGCGGCGCCACTGGTGTCCACCGCGACACCCAATCCATAATCGCTGCCGGCGCCGCCCAGGTAGGTCGCGTACGCTAGGGCGTTGCCAGTAACCGTCAGCTTCACCACAAATGCATCAAGATCGCCAGCCGGCGTTGGTTGGTACGGGTTTACGACCCGGAAGTTCCCGGAGCCGGTGAAGCCGGTGACGTAGGCGGCCCCACCGGAACCCACCGCAACGCCCCACCCATAGTCGTCGTCGCTGCCCCCGAGGTAAGTCGAATACGCCAAGCTGTCGCCGGCTGGCGTCAGCTTCGTAACATAAACATCGGCCCAACCACCGGCGTGGGTTGCTTGAGCCGCGTTGATGACGGGAAAGTTTGATGAGTTCGTATAGCCGGTGACGTAGGCGGCACCACTGGTGTCCACTGCGACCCCCATTCCAATGTCGGTGCTGGCGCCGCCGAGGTAGGTTGAGTATGCCAAGTCGTTGCCAGCAGGCGTAAGTTTCGTCACGAACGCGTCATAATCACCGGCGGGCGTTGCTTGGACCGAGTTAGCGACGGGGAAATCCCCCGATCCCGTGTAGCCGGTAACGTAGGCGGCGCCGCTGGGATCAACCGCTATGCTTTGTCCATAGTCCTCCCAGGCGCCGCCGAGATATGTCGAGTACACCAAGTCGTTGCCGGCCGGCATTACCTTGGCCACGAAAACGTCGCAGAAACGCTGGCTATCCTGGTATGCGTTGACGACAGGGAAGTCCCATGAGCACGTCTGGCCGGTAACGTAAGCGGCGCCGCTGGAATCCACCGCAACGCCCCATCCAATGTCGGTGCGGTCGCCGCCGAGGTAAGTCGAGTACGCCAGCATGTTCCCCGCCGGCGTCAGCTTCGTCACAAACGCGTCAGGATAGCCGCCCGCGTAGGTTGTCTGATACGCGTTGGCGAGAGGGAAATCTGAGGAAGACGTGTAGCCGGTGAGGTAGGCGGCTCCAGTGGAATCTACCGCAACGCTTCGTCCATAATCGTCGCTTGTGCCGCCGAGGTACGTCGAGTACGCCAGAATGGGGTCAATGCGAAGCGACGCAGTCCCATCATAGTCCGGAACGCTAAAACCGACGGTTCTCCCGGCCAGCACGTAGGCGCCGCCGACTCGCGTCTCGCCCTGGAACAGTTTCGGGGCCTCGTGGCGCAATTCGTTCCCTTCTGGCGTCGATAGAACAAGGCCACCATCCGGTGCCAAGCTAGCTTGCGCGCCCGCGAACACCATTTGGACGAGCGCGGGGTCCGCGCCCGGCGCAACAATGAAGTCGTACTCCAAGGCACCGCCGTCGGCGCCATACCACACCAAGTCGATGCCGGGATAGATTTGATCGATCACGACGCGTGTGTAATGTGGCACGTCGGTGTGCCACTTGGTCGGGTCGTTGCCGATGAAGTAATTGCTCTTGTGCTCCAGCAAACCCTCGCCGCGGACGGTGGGCGCGGGGTTGACTCCAGCGAGGCTCATCCGGATGACCTCGCCGGGCTCCCCTGGCTCGGGCGTTGGGCGTTCGCGGGACATCGGGTCGCTTGGGTCGAAGTGGAGGTTCTTCGATTCCGTGGCGGCGCGCGGCGCGGCGAGGACAGTGACGAACTCTGTCTGCGTGATGAAGAGCGTGTAGCCCGGGCCGCGGGCGAAGAATTTGACTTCGTCGGGTTGTTGGCCTGTGTTCATCTCGAAGTCGGCGCCGACTCCGCCGAGCGCTTCGTGTGCGACGGTCGCGTTTGCCGGCGACAAGAGGGCCATCCCGGCGTCGATCACGGCCGCTGAGTCGGCCCCCGCGGTGTTGGTGCTCGCCGTCGACGCGGTCCCGGGGAGGGGCGTTGCGCCAGGGAGGACTAAGCAGGCGATGAGAACAAGAGCGATGATGCGCGGAGCGGTGACCATGGAGAACACTGCACCGGCATCGGGTCTCGGCTGGATGAACATTTGCCTTTGGAGAAAAATCAAGCTTATCCGTCGTGCCAAGCCGGACTCGCTTCCGAGGCCCTGGGTGGACCCCCGCGGCCCGATGAGCCGGCCGTGGTCGTCGCAACCAGGAAAAGAACCGCGCGCGACATGAAAGGTTCCGTGTCGGGATGGGGGCAAATCTTGATTCCAGGGGGCAACGGAGCGACGGCGCCGAACAAATCGCTCAACGCGACCTCGCTCCGCTCGGCGCGTTAGCTCAGCCGTTCGCCGGCCAAACGCGGCTAGTCCACAGACGCCCCACCAACCAGCAGGCTAGCCGGAGCATCCAGATTCGCAGGGGCCGGAAACAGCAACGGCCAGCATGAGCGCTCGCCCCTCAGTCGCTGGCGGCGGCAGGAGCTAGGCCGGCCAAATTGAACCGGCCGCCGGGTGCGGCCGCTAGCGACCGATGAAGGTCAGCGACTGTTAACGGGATGGTAGAAAGGCTCGATTGCTTGGCTTTCACCCGTGCGAGGGCGACGCACTGGTTCGCTAGGATAGCTGCAAGCTGTGGCGCCTCGTTCCCCGTGATGATTCGTACTCCTAGATCATGCGCCTGCTGATTGCAGCTCTTGTCCAACTTGCTTTTCGATGTAAAGAGGACCGCAACGTCCGCCTTTGTCTCAACCTCCTTCGCGTTAGTCGCCGTCTGCTGGACGTTGTCGCTGGATACGGCCGACTCGTCCGCCCCCTTGGCGTCCAATCTGCCCTTCACTTCGACGGCCAGGCCGACGCCTATGGGACTACCACCCCATCGCAGTAGCAGGTCATTGTCACCTGCTCCTTTGGCTGGCGTCCCTCCTCCTAGAACGCCAACGGCTAGCGCAAAACTATGCGTGAGATGTTCATGCTCCTTGATCAGGAGGCACTTAGTCCAGAACTTGGTCCAACCCGCCGCGTCCGTCAAGTCCTCTGGAACCTCGTCGTCTTCAGCCAATAGTCGGTCGAGCCCGAACAGCGCCTGCCTTCTGAGTTCCGCAAGGTCTGCCTCGCGGACGGAGGAGACTGGCTTGCCGGGAATCTTTGCTTGGTGGAGCGCGGCAAGAATGGCAGGGTTGGATGGTCCAGCTCCAAGACCCATGTCAATCAACTGAACACGTCCGCCTGGGGGCAACAGTTCTTTGCCCGGAATACCTGAGCCATCCATCGCACATAGGCCTTGGAAAAAGTAGAACGCCGCGGCCTCGCCGTCGCTCGCATTGGCAGCATCGACGCCAAGTTTGTGGAACTCGTTGAATGCCTGCTGCCAGTTGCCAATTGCAAGGTTACGGTTCGCCGTTACGAGATCTCCCTGGCCCGGCTCGAACCCCCCAATATCACCAGCGGTCCATGCCGAGCGCATTTTGCTTCCAAACTCGACGTGTTCGTCTCGAATACGTGCGTCACCTTTCAAGAAATTCTCAGCCGCATCCACCAATTGTTGGTCGTTTGGCAGAGAGTAACTGCGGCGAATCTTCTTGCCAATGAATAGATCCAGGAGGATGGCCGGTTCCAACGTGCGTGAGAACACGCTGCCACGTGCCAACGGAGGCTCCGATGTGAGCAGGATGTGAACGCTACGATCGGTTGGCGACCGATTCAAGCGCCCAAGCAATTGTGTAAGACGAATGGCGAGGCTGGCCTCAAGTGCCGTTCCTGCGCCAGCGACATCGCGAGCGACCCGTTCGTGGCCACTACTTGAGTACGGCAAATCGAGATGAATCCCAATCTGACAGAGGCCTGAAGGGATGTCCACCCCGGAAGGCCTGTTCACCAAGAGGAGCACCTTCGGGGTACCGATGGATTCGAACTCCTTCAGCGGGTCCGCCCCCAGCGCCGCGTAGTCGACGATTTTCACCTTGTCGCCAATGTGGTCGGCCAACTGGGATATGACATGGCCGCTCAAGCTTGTCACCAACACTGACCCGAATCTTTCGGCAAAGAGACGAATCGTATTGGATTGGGCCGAATTGACGTTTGGGCCGGTGTATACTTCAGGATAAGAAAGGACCAAGCGGCTCCCCATTTCGGGGACGTCGGCCACCGTTACGACCGTAGGCTTCTGGTCTAAGCCAAGGCGTCCTTGGAGGAACCCGTCAGGGCCCGCCGTTGCGGTAACCAGAAGAATTTCCTTTTCGTCCTGTGCCGAGCTTGCCGATTCCCCAAAGGAACGGAACGGCAGCAGGAAGGGCTGCCACGCCACGGTGTCGCGTGTGACGACCAGAGGAAGCTTCGCAAACGATGGAATCGACCTGAGGCGATCTCCAAGCATGCGCATCTCGTACCTTCCAGTCCCCGTGAATTGGCGAATGACCGATCCAACGTCTTCGGCCACAGGCGCCGCGAGAGGAGGAACCAAAACGGCTTCTCCCCCCCTGTGAACAGGAAGCGTCAGCGCGTCGATACGCTCTGCCAGAGCAGGATTCGCCCCTTGAATCATTGCGACGACTTTGTCGAATCCCCTTTCATCCCAATCGCGCTTCAACACAACAGTTGCCAGGCTTAGCTCGTCGGCAGCCAAGGCGTGGGCATCGTCAATCACGAGAAGCTGTGCCCGCGGAACACCTGACCCGAGAAAGTAGCCCTGGTATGTGAAAACGCCAACATGCTCGCCAAACTCATAATCCTCGAGGAGTTGCCGTCGACGCTCGGGCCATTCGGGGTCGGGGTTCGCATACTTTCCGGGAATGAACACGGCCTCAACGCCAACCTTGCTAGCTTCGCGCGCAACCTGGCGAGCGAGGTGATTGGATTCCACGAGATACGCCACGGATTTTTCTCCGAGTTGTCGTACGGCGTATTGCAAAGCAACACGGGTCTTTCCGCTGCCGGTTGGGAGCACCAGGGCCTTGACCGCGCCCTTTGCCTCTTGGAGGGCCGCCAGCGCCTTAGGTTGGAAGTCTTCGAAATTCACACTCCCTGGAAGGGCAGCCAGGCTATGAACGTCCCGGAAGAACGTCCGGCGAACAAACCACTCGATCCGACCGCTCGCTACGCTCGCCTTGCTCGCTTCGCGAGCGGCGGGTCAGTTCGACCGTTCGCCGAACCGAGCAGGCTGGCGCGAGGTCTGCTACAAGCCGTGGTGTCGGCCGACAGGAGGTGGACCGGTGGTAAGCCCCGATACCGAGTGGTTTTCGGTTAAAGCACAAGGCATACAAAGCACTAGCCAGGATACCCACCCCACGGGTCCCTATGAGCGACGCGATGCTCACTGCGGCGGTCGCTGCTGCGGCCACGGCAATTCCTACCGGCGTATTTGCCTGGCGCCAGGCGAAGAGCAACCAGGTGCGACAACTCAGGGGCCTGACGCAACAGTTGGAAGCACGTGACAGCCAACTCAGCGCTGAGCGAAGGGAGCACGAAGAAAGCAAACAGCGAATCCAGGCGCTTGAGGAGCGTGTTCGAAGCCTATCCGATACGGAACGGAAATACGAAAAGGTGAAGGAAAAGCTGCAGAAATCGGATGTCGTCAGGAAACACCATCAGCCCGTTATACTTCTTGGCCCCAGGGGCGTAGGAAAGACATCGCTCCTAATGCAATGGTATTCCCCGTGGGATCAAAGTCGATTGAGCGGGACGCAACGACACAAGGAGGCAGATGTGCCCCTTTTCGATTTCAAGCAGGACGACGCTGAGCCGCATTTCGCGGACGAAGATGTTATCACGAGCGTGCATCACCACTTGGTCCTTCGGGTGCATGATTTTCCAGGCGAATTAAGCTCTCAAAAGGAAGCTGCTGAGGTGGCCCGGAGAGAGACCCTTCGGCTGAAGCGCGTGACAAGAAAGAGCTTGGGATTAGTTGGCTCTGACGCTAAACTCCGAGCCTGGTAACAAAGCCATCTTTTTCCCTCCTGTTGGAGCCACTCGCCCTGCTGTCGGTCGCTAGTTTAGCGTCAAGGCCTAGTTGTTATTGTTATGTTTGATGCGGCGGAAGCCGCCACCGGAATATCGCGCACGACAAACCAATACTACAACGGGGACCTTTTCCTAAACCTGAGGTCATTGGTTTCTTCACGCGGGATAGCGATCGACAAGCTAATTCTCGTCTTCAATAAGATCGACTTGCTGGCCGATCGACTGGGGGGGAACCCGCGATACAAAGAAATAGTCCAGCGCTGTGTCGCGGAGTTCGCCAGCGTTTTGGATCCCCTATATTCAGCCTGCAATCCCGAGAAAATATGCGAAGTAGGGACCACACTCACTCGGGAAGGGATGGAGGAAAAGAACCAAGGCGCCCCCATCGTCAAGGGCGAAGCCGCTCGGACCTTTGTGACCGTAATGGCGGGCCAGAAGGCAGCCGATGCGTTGTTCCCCGAAGAAAAGGTGACACAATATGAGGCCTCCTACGTCTAGCCCCCCGGTTGTACGTCATTTATTTCGATTCAACGTCAAGGGCCAGGGATTTGTCCTTTACGCTCAGCGGGGTGATGGTTACCACGCGGTACCTCTAGATTACGCATCCCGGGAAGTCCCAAGGGCGTACTTGAGGGCGCAACGGTTGATTGATGAATTCATCGAGCGCCGCCCAAATCGTTGGGGCGTTTCGTGCGTGCATGACGCAGCGGCCGGCATCAGTTGCCTAGCTTATGGTGTGAGCCTAAATGCGCCCGATGATCTGGGGCGCACCGGTATTGCATTCGTGCACGGAATGTTACTTTCTGATCCAACCAAGGCTCGAGAGGCCCTTTCGGGCGTGCTAGCCATGCTTGCACCACAAAATATCGGCGAGTGCCATGCGGAAATCGCACGTATGGCGGCCAGCGGCGGCGACAGCAATCTGTTTTGCAATCGCTGGGCCGGGATAGTGCTCGATGGAATTCGGGCAGCAGGCCACACTGCTTCGCCGGCCACTTGGTCGCGGCATAGAATCTCATCTGTGTATCACGACATAACCGGCGCGGCGCCGCTAGCATGGATATATTTGGCTGCGCAACAGTCTGCACATACAATCCATCAGAGTTGGGAATTCGCGGATTCTGCCGATGGCGGCGATCGAAGCACGGCCACGAAATTGAAACCACCGATGGGGCGTTCGGTCGATGCTAGCGAACTCGTAGCCGGCTTGGTTGACGAAGCGCCAGCCTCGGGTAGTAACTCGACTGAGGCTTCCGAAGGACACTATGCGAATCCACGGTTGATCGGCGACAACTTGGGCACGTCAACCAAAGAATCCCTCCATACGCCTCAGAAGGCTCTGCCCGAAGAAGCAATGGTTGTAGAACGACCGCGCCCCGCCGGGAAACATTCTGCCTCGCCGCGCGTTCGACCGATGGTTATTGGGCACCATGTTGGTCCCGTTGGTCGGATCGGGCGAATCGTCGTAGGTTTCCTAGGAATTGCGTGGCTCATGTGGCGCCTCCCACTTTGGCCGGAGCCGGATACACTCCGGGCCGACGCAATCGCAGGATGGCTATTGTTGCTCATATTAGCTTACAGTACCGCTTACAAGATCATAGCGGCACTGCCGCGGTTGCAGCAAGGGCGGATCGCGGCCGGGATTCTGCTCGGCCCGCCGGCCCTGGTTTACCTCCTCGAACTGGGACCGCCAGCATATCACGATGCTTTTTTTCTGTACTTTGCTGCATCCCTGGTTCTCAATGGATTTCTTGCTTACGGCGGGTCTGAGGTCCTCGCTTTCCCCACGATGCTCGGGTCAAGGCGCCACGTCGCGTACACGCCATCGAACGCAATCGATGCCGTTGAACGCGCGTCCCCGTCCGTTGGAGTCGTGTCTTGGCGGGGGTGGACCATGGTTTTGCTCGTCCTGGCAGCGGCCTTACTAGCATATCATTTCATATTGGACAGCACGGCCTTGTTCGCTTGGTTAAGTGCGCCGGAATTTTTGAGCCGTCGCGCTGGCGCCCTTGTCCTGTTAATGGCGGGCTATTTTTTCTGGCGCAGCTGGGCTGCGTACCGCGCTGCCCAGGGCGGTGTGAATGGGACGCGGAGCAACGTGGTCGCGGCCCTGGCCCTGGTCGCCGTCGCGGCGACCTTCGCCGTTGGTGACATTTGGAAGGTTTGGGGAGCCATTATGGTGTTGGGCCTAGCCGCAACCATCGCCAATCAGGTTCGGCGCGCGCGCGACGACGACGTGGCTGGCCGGCTAGCATAGGGCCGTCTTAGGAAAGCCAGTCGCCTGCCGCAGAGGCGCGCGCCAGCGACCGGTGATTCCTCCCAACCACGGGCGCCAGCACCGATTCTGGCGCGGGCCAATCACAAAGGCCGCTGGTGGCTATTGGTGGTTGGGCAGCACACCTTAGCCGTCGAACAAGTCGTTCCAGCCGAACCGCCTCCGGCGGTCGGCTGAACTGAACCGTTAGCTGGACAGCTCGTGGGGCTGTTCGCCACTCTTGGGAGTCGCGGGCCTTGTGGCAAGCCTTTTCAGGTCTGGCGTGTAAGTAAGATTCATGCGTAACGTCAAGATTTCGGCGCGCAATCAAGTGGCGCTGCCGAAGGATGTCCTCGAGTCCATCGGAGCGCACGTGGGCGAGCGTTTGATCGTTCACGTGCGCAACGGGATCCTTGAGCTCATTCCTGAGCGTCTTGCGGACCGTTTGCTAGAACGCGGCTTAGCTGACTTCCAGGCAGCGGGATTGTCGACGTTCGAGCGCGGGTGGGATAACGAAGAGGATGAGGCGTGGAATGAAGCTTGATGCAGGGCAAGTCGTCCTGCTACCATTCCCTTACACGAATCTCAAGACTGGGAAGAAACGCCCGGCGTTGGTGCTGACTGGCCGGGATTACAATGATACATCTCTGGATGTTGTGTTGGCCTACGTGACCTCGCAACGCCAAGTCGGTCCGTGGAGTATCACGATTACAGACCAAGACGTGGCAACTGGTCGCCTGGTGAAGGATAGTTGGATTCGCGTAGATCGGTTGGCGACGGTTGAGCAGCAGTTGATCCAGGGCGTGGTCGCTCAATTGAAGCCCGATGTGATGAGACGGCTCTGACGCTAAACTCCGAGCCTGGTAACAAAGCCATCTTTTTCCCTCCTGTTGGAGCCACTCGCCCTGCTGTCGGTCGCTAGTTTAGCGTCAAGGCCGAGACATGTTCGAGCTAACCTCGTCGACTTGTTCGCGTAAGTTCTCGTCTTTGTTCGGGCGCTCTCCAGCTAACAACTCACTCAACCCGCCCTCGCTTCGCTCGGCGGGTTAGTTCGGGAGCCGTTATGCCGCGCCGCGCGACGTCCAGTGTTTGGCCGGTGGGCTGTTCGGCTTCATACTGGTTCAAAGTGCAACCAACGACTGACTTCTTCGAGTTCGACTCGATTTTGGGGCCGCAGGTCCATTGCTCCGGGCAACGCTTCGGCAGCCCGCCGCCGACCAGCCAACGGTGCCGACTGGAGCAACTCCATGGGTGGAGTTCCGGCGCGGTTGTGGAACACCAAGGCATGAATGTCCAAGAGGTCCTTGGCTTGTTTGCTGACTCGGTCGCGTTGCCTCAGCGGCACGGTAGTGACTTTGTCGTGGATCATGTAGTCGAGGCGTGGCAGGTAGCCATTGCCGTCGGCTGACTTGATGGCCAGCCCCATGGCCGCTTTGCGGCCCTTGAATAGCCGCTGTTCGAACGGGTGGTCCAGGAACACGTCGACGACGATGTTCTTCTCCGGGTCATCTGCGAGGTGGCAGTCGTTGAAGCGGTTGCGCCCGTGGGTCCGCCAGGCGAGGCCCCATTCGGGAAGGCGTTGGTCGAGGGCGAGAAGGGCTGCTTGGTTGTGGAAAATGAGGTCGATGTCGCGGGACTGCATGGCGCGTGCTGGGTTGACGAGTTCGTAGACGGCCCAGCCGCCGATGAGGGTCACATCGCTGCGGTGCTTGGCCCAGGGTCCGATGGTTTCGTAGAGGCGGCGACTGGTGGCTAGGGTGCCCTCGGCGTAGAATTCATTCAAGGCGTTGCAACTCCTTGGCAAATTGGACGTTGGGGTCTTGGCTGTAGTCGAGCCAGCGTTGGCCGACTTGGATGAGGTTGCTAGCGGGGTCGAGGGTCATCCAGGAATCGGCGACGTGGATGACGAGATTTGCGTCGCGGCGGCCGCAGGGTTTGGCGAAGATGTCGCGTGCGGCGATGAGGGCGGCTTGCAGGTCGGCTTCTTGGACGTAGGCTTCGAGGACGGAGGGGACGAGGTCGAGGCCGTCGTGGGCTGCGGCTGCCTGGCCGGTGAGCCAATGCAGGGGCGCGCCAGTGGTCCAGGCGTCGGGGTTGGGTGCTTGGAAGGAGTGGGTGGGCCAGTAGGGCTTGCTGGGGAGGCTGTGCAGGTGGGCAAGGAGTTGGCCCGGTGTCGTCAGGCCCGTCTCGCGTAGGCGCGAGAGCGCCCGGCTGGCGCTGGAGCGTTCGATGCTGCAAGCGCGGGCGATTTCGGTCGGCGTGGCGGCCGGGTCCCCGATGAGGTGGCGGGTGACAATGAATTCCACGGGTGCGCGCACAAGCCCCTTGTCTGGTTGTTTCTATTTAACAGTGCGTGTTGTCCGTGGTTGCTTCAAATAGGTTCGGCACGAAGGGCGGGGCCTTGGACATTAGATTTGGATTAATCACATGCCGCCCAGGAAAAAAGCCCGCGGATCGGCATAACAAATCGTTCAAGCGGACGCGCTTCGCGCGCCGCTTAACTCAACCGTTATGTCGCCGTCGCACGGGTGCGCCCGGCACTATTGGATTCTTACTGCCGTACCGAGAAGGAACTGTTATCGGCCTAGTGGCGGTGCGGTGCAATGACGGGGTCCGCCTTGAACGAAAACACATCTTTCCATTTGCACACGCTTGGGTGGAAGGCGTTCGAGAGCCTCTCTCGAGCTGTGACAGCCTCCTTTCTGGACCGGCCCGTTGTTGCGTTTCGAGCGGTAAGGGACGAAGGGCGGGACGGGGCCTCCTATTCGCCCGCAGGCGATGGTGGTGAAGTCTCAGTTCTAGTGCAAAGCAAACACTCGTCGAAAGCAGGCGCGGAGTGCCAGCCATCCGTCCTTGACAATGACCTAAGCAAGATTGCCAAGATGCACCAGGCCGGCAACGCGGACGTGTTTGTTCTTGCCACAAATCGCTCAGTCAGCAGCGCCACCGAGCGGGCGCTTCGGAGAACCATCAAACAGAAAGGGCCAAGTGAAGTTTGGATTCTTGGACGGGAAGCGATTGAAGAGCGCATCCTCCATGATCCTCGGTTAAGGCTGATGGTGCCGTCCGTTTACGGTCTCGGCGATTTGAGCCAGATTTTGGATGAACGAAGGTACCTGCAGGCGCAGTCCATTCTCGAGGTGTTTCGAGAGCGCGTCGATACGTTTGTAATTACAACCAGCTATCGAAAGGCCGCTGCCGCCATGGACGAGCATGGATTCGTCCTCCTACTCGGAGAAGCGGCGAGTGGCAAAACCACCATTGCAAGCGCCCTTGCCCTCGGCGCCGTTGACATTGCCGGCGTGCGACCTGTCGTTCTCAATAGTATCGACGACCTCCCCACGCACTGGAACCCGCGCGAGCCGAAGCAATTGTTTTGGATTGACGACGCCTTTGGCGCGACTCAGTTTGAGGTCGAACGCGCCCAGTCGTGGAATCATCACGCCGGGACCATCGCGGCCGCCATGCGCTCGGGAGCCAAGTTCATCGTCACGTCGCGCGACTACGTTTTCCAATTTGCCAAAAGTGTGCTGAAAGCTCAGGAATTGCCTCATCTGGCTCACAAGACCGTAGTCGTAGATGTTGAAAATTTGTCTAACGCAGAACGTAAACAGATCCTATATAATCACATAAAACACGGCACTCAACCGAAACAAGTCCGCCACCAGCTCAAGCCCTTCCTCGAAAAGCTGTCCGAAAACCCTCGATTGTTGCCCGAAATTGCACGCCGACTTGGGCATGCGGCATTTACCGAAAGGGTGGTGTTTTCTGCATCGGGACTAGCGGACTTTGTCCAGCATCCAGAAGATCACCTGCTAGCACTTCTGCAGAATCTTGACAACGATTCTAGGGCAGCACTCATCCTCATTTTTTCGTCGCTCGGAGGCCTTCCATCGCCTGCAAGTTACGGACCAGCCGAGCGCGCCATCCTGGATCGTGTGGGTGGCTCGCCGCCTCGGGCCACGGGAGCCCTAGGGAACCTCCGGGGATCGTTGGTAGAGTGCCGACTACTTGAGGGAAACTATCGCTGGCAATTAAAACACCCGACAATGCACGATGCGGTGGCACGGTACCTTTCACAATCTCCCGATGCCCTCGACATCTGGGTAAGCAACGCCAAGATCGACGCCGTCCTACGAGAGGCCTGGTGCGATGGACAACAGCATGCGCGGGGCGTCCTCGTCCCCAAGTCTTGCCAAGACCATCTCTTGCCTCGCATTGCCGCAGTACAACAAGGCCAGAGGTCACGTTTCCTCGCCTTGAGGTGTGATGATGCCTTTTTGGCCCGGTGGCTCGAAGGCAACCAAATGCAGGTTGATAGCATCGACGTCGGGGAATGTGGGCTAAGCCCACATGGCATACCATTCGCTCGCCGACTCATAGCACTTGGGGCTAGTCGCGAGGACGTGGAGGAACAAGTAATCCGGGCAGCCCGCGACGATGTTCTTGTTTTTGGCGATTGTGCCGAAATGAACGAGTCTGCAATTCAGGACTTGCTAGGGAATGACGGTGTTGCCAAAGTGAAGGACGCGACGGCGCGCGAATTGCCATCAGCCATTGATTACATAGTAGAAACTGAGATCGCTAACTACGACGTTGACAGCGATCCGGATGATTGGCTTGACCGTGTCGCCGAGTTTTGCAACGAGATGGAAGCCTGGGCCAAGGACAGAAACCTGGAATTCCCGAGACACGAGATTGATTGGTGCATTGAGGCGGGCACGGAGGCATGCCTGAACAAGCAACGTGAAGCAACCCACGAGGCTGATTCTGGCGGGGCCGCATACCGGTATGAGGATGCGCCACACAATCAAACCGGCGATGACCGGTCGCCGAGCTTCATGGAGCATGAGTCGGTGTTCGACGACGTGGATCAGTAATTGCCAGCTTCGCCGAGGCGAAACGTACGCAAGCCTGCACTCGTTGGCCTGGGGAAGCCAAAGTTGCGACATAACAAATCGCTTAAGCCGTCCCCTCCGCTGCGCTGCGGGGCGGCTTAGCTCAGCCGTTAGGCCGCGCACTCCGCCAGGCGGCTCATAGGCATCATGCTACGACCGGGCTCGGTCGCGCCGTGCTTCCGGCCTGACACGGAGGAACTGGATTGCGCTTTCTTCGATGGAGTGCCAATCGGGTACCGATCGACTTCCCTCGCGCTCGGCTTTCCGGATGACCTTCCGCGCCCGACG
>JBFIJP010000015.1:0-21230 GCA_041600695.1 Thermoplasmatota archaeon
TCAAGGGCAACCAGGACAGAGTTGGCCTCGGCCGTCGCTTGGTCAAGGCGAACCGGCGCCGACCAGGATCCGTCGAGGCGCGCCGCCATGACACGGATGGCCTCGTCACCGGCCGTGGCAGCACCAATCCAGATGGCCCATGCGCGGCCCTGGCCATCCACGGCGGCCCGGTGCAGCGTGACCTCGCTGGCGGGTTGGGTGGACAACTGGGTGGCCCCGCCCCAGCCGCTGCCAGGCGAATAACGGGCGGCCCACATGGTCCGGGTGGCGTCGTCATGCATCCACGTGGCCACCGCATGACCGGCGCCTCCCACGGCGACATTGACGAGGCCAACGACTGGAGTGGCGCGAGTTTCGATGCGCTGGGGAGTCCCCCAGCCATTGGGCCACGCCTGGCCAGGCGAATAGACCGCCGCCCAGGCATCGCGTCCCTCGCCACCGTCGCCGCAGTTGGCGCCCTGGCCCCAGGTGACGATCGCCGTGCCGCTGTGCGTCATGGCGATCCTGGGGTCGCACACGGAGTCCGATCCGGCGCTCACGTGGTGGGCCCCCTGCCAACCCTCACCAGGAATGTACAGGTTGGCGTACACCTTGTGCGAGCCCGGGTTCTGCCGCCACACTGCGATGGCCTTTCCGTCGCTGCCAGTGGCAACGTCGATGCCGGCGGCGTTGCCGTTGCCGTTGTCGATCTCCTGGTGGGGAGTCCAATGGCTCGCGGACGCGAAGCTGGCACCGAGAAGGATGATCAGCAGGAGGGCGACTCGTCGCATGGGCAAGGGTGGCACGAGGGCCGCCGCCTTAACGTCCTTGTGGCCGGCCCGTTGCCGCTGCCCGTGCAGCATTAGAAGCGGGGCCGACTTGCGCCGCCTGTGTCCCAGGCGGACGTCACCGAGCAGATGGAAGAATACCTGGAGACCATTTACCGTCTAGAGGTGGATGGGGTGGTGGCCAGGACGGGCGAGGTCGCCAAGGAATTGGGCGTGGCCCCCCCGTCGGTGACCGACATGCTCCAGAAGCTGGAGAAAGCCGGCCTGGTGGATTACGAGGCCTACCACGGCGTCGTCCTGACGGAAAAGGGCCGGGAGGTTGGCCGGCGCATCCTGGGACGGCACCGGATCATGCAGGCGTTCCTACAGGAGGTGTGCGGGATGGGTCACCGGGCCGCCCACGATTCCGCTTGCGACATGGAGCACTCCATTCCCCGCGAACTGGAGGCGTGGATGGCGGCGTACCTGGAGAAGCAGCTGGGCCGCCCCATCGATCGGGACCGAAAGGTGCGGGACCAACTGCCGGTGTAGGTTGCAGGTTTAAGGCTGGAGAACCCGAGAGGCTCATCCGGCGTCAGGCTATGGGACGAGCGGCAGGGGATCCACGACCCGGTTGAACCGGGGGTCTTCCACAAACGTGTCGCCGCAGGGTCCGCCGGTCAGGCACCCGGCGAGGGCGACGGGTTCGGGCATGAGGCCGTGCGGCTGGTCACCGAAGCCGTCCCCGTTGAGATCCTGGCCTTCGTAGTCGCTCCAATAATTGCCGCCCTTGGCAGGCCCGCCGGCGATGTTGGGTCCGGCGCCGGGTTGGGCGAACAGCAGCGGGCCGGAGGTCTGCGTGACGTCGATGTTCACGGTGTTGTCGAACCAGTTGTCGTATGCTGCCAGGCCCGTCTGGACCACGCGCAGCCCCATGTCGTACCCAACCAGGCGGTTGCCGCTTAGCGTCGGCGGCTCGCCCCACAAGATGTCGATACCGAGGTTGCCCCTGGCCAGGGAGTTGCCGGTCAGTTCCAGGGTTGCGCCGCGGGCATGGATGCCCACATCCGAGTCGCGAATGACATTGCCCGCGACAAGGGCCGCCCGGGGGCCCTGGAGACGAAGGCCGAAATTGCCGCCTTCGATCGTGTTGCCCGAGACGAGGATGTTGTCATCGCCGCTGATGATTTCGATGACCGGTGCGGCCCCCGAGAGCGACGTGAGCGTATTGCCGCTGTAGACCAGGTCGATGCCGCCCTCGTGGCGGACGCTGGCTCCCACGTTGTCGACGAAGTGGACCTGGCTCATCCGGCTGAAGACGGCCGGCCCTGTGAGGACGCTGCGCTCAACGCGGACATCCCAGCTCCCGTCATCGCCGCCGAAGGTCATTCCCCCCATGCGACTGTCTTCGATGGTGGCGCCCCGCAGGACGTGGCCCGTGAAGCTGCCGAACATGGTGACGTTGCGAAGCGTCACGTCGGTGCCCTGGCGCCACACAAACCCACTCGAGAACACGGAATCTTCGATGGTAACATCCTCGACGTCGTCCAGGACGAGGGATCCGCCCGTCATGTTCCTGAGGGTGACGGCGCCGCTGTAGACCGTCGTGTGGGCGGCGGTGTTGTCTGAATAGGTGGATGCCGGCCGGACGCACCGGCTGCCGTACGAGTTCGCCACAATCTGGTCCGCCGTGTTGCCGGACACCTCCGCGTAGCACGCCGTGGAATGCAAGGTCCCGCTGGCAGAGTTGCCGCGCAGGGTCAAGGTCGGGCCCTCCACGGGCTCCTGCAGGACCCGGCCGGAGCCCAGGGTGTTGCCTTCAAGGCGCAAATCGTGGACGTACCTCAGGTCCCAGCCCTGGTACAGAGTCGTGTCAAACAAGTTGCCCTCGACGACCAGACCGGCCACGGCGTCCGCCAAAATACCTGCCCAGAAGCGGTCGGGATCGATGCGTGTGTCGCTGAAGTGGTTGCCCGCCACGCGGATGTGCACACTGGCGAGGTTGCGAATTTGGAGAGGCGACGTGCCAGCGTCGGCCACATCCCACGTGAATCCCGTGATGACGTACGGGTCGGATGCGCTCCCGGTGCCAGGCCAGCCCTCCGCGGCAGCGCGGGCATGTACGGCGGCGTCGCCGTCGAGGTCGAGCGGCGCGTGGCCGGGCAGGTGGTCGGCCGCACCAGGCGATAGCGCTGCCAGGGCGAGCAAGAGGCAAGCAGCCACAGCGAATTTCATGGATGATCGGGCAACCAGTTGCAATCTGGCTTGAACCTTTTTGCCTCCCAAGGCCGCCGAATGCAGCCACGGTGCTGCCATTCCATCCATTCCACGACAGCCGCAGGGCGCCTCCTGCGCTTCCCGAATTGGTGCCAAAGTCATCGGGCTCCGTAGAGATGACTCGACCGGGGAACAACCCGACAATAATTGTGATACTTTATCGAACCTATGACGGGGTATGGACGCCCGGAAAACAAATCGCCATCCAACCGCAATTGCCCACACCATCCTCCTGTGTGCCCTGATGTTGGCAAGCCCGATCGCCGCCTCCTTCGACGAAGCACTGGCGATCACCCCCGCAGGTCTAACGCCTGCGTTGCCCGCCGACGGCGGCAGCCAGGGCACGTGCCTGCCAGTCTTCATCCTACCCGGCAGCCCCAGCAGCCAGCAATGGGTGACGGAGGCACTCGTCTTGTCCGAGGAAGCCAGCCTGCATGGCACCCGCCCCACGGGGGCATACACGTTTGTGCCGCTGAAGGAACAGGACGACACCCCATCGGTGTTCCTGGTGGACGGCTGTCCTTCGCGGCTGGTCCCCGATTTCGGCGTCCCGCTGGAGAAATGCGGCCGGCCGGCCACCCTGGGGAACGCGGACGCGACGTTTGCCTCAGGCTTCTCCGCCATCGCGATCTGGCCAGGGTGCCAGGATGGAGACGTTCCGCCCCCACAGGACAACTGTGGACCCGGCCCCTCCGGAGAAACCTGGACCAGTACCACCCGGTACCAGTTTCTGTCGTACGCGGGACCCGAAGCTGGCGCCTTCTCCGCCATCGACGTGACCCGGGAGTGCGGTGACAGACCGGACCCGCCCCGGGACCCGTGCGGCGATGTGGCCACCGACGGCGCCATCCAGCAATTGTTTGCACCCTCGCAAGTGGCCGTTGCAGGGGCTGGTTCCAGCGGTGCCAGCAGCGCCAGCAGTTCCAGCAGTTCCAGCAGTTCGAGCAGCTTCTACATGTTCATCTTGTGTGACGCGGATCCGCCCTGTTTCGACGACGACACCGCGGTCAACTCCTGGTCCGCCCGGGAGTGCGGCGTCCAGCCTCCTCCAACGCCGGATCCCCCGTGCACAGAGGACACCAAAGTGGTGGCTGCCTCTGCCTGGAGCGACTCGGCATTCGCCTCACCGTTCATGGGCGCCTCATCCTCCACGTATGACCACCAGTGCCACCCCCCAGAGATTTGTCACTGGGCAGAAACCGGCGAGACGGACGGCCCGGACACAAAGGTGTCGTCCTCTGATGTGGCCCTCGCCGCCTCCCTCGGGGAGGCCTTCACCCAGTCCGTCGAGCCACGCCATTTCACATTTGCAGGGCCCGGCCCCAAGCTGGCATGCATCGGTTGCATCTGGTACAACCCGGACCCGGCCAACCCCAGCGTCGACTTCGACAGTGACTGCGACGATGTGCCCGACGGAGTGGACAATTGCGAAGACCGCGCCAACCCCGACCAGGACGACACCGACGGCGACGGCCGCGGCGACACCTGCGACGGCGACGACGATGGAGACGGTGTGCCCGACGGCGAAGACGACTGCCCGCGGTCGCCCAACGACGATGATTGCGACGGGCGCAGCAACGCCGACGACAACTGCCCGGGCACGGCCAACGAAGGGCAACAGGATACGGACGGTGACGGAGCAGGCGATTCGTGCGATCCCGATGACGACGACGATGGCACAGCCGACGGGGCGGACAACTGTCCCGGCGTGTCCAACCCCGACCAACGAGACACCGACGGCGACGGGGTCGGGGATGCGTGCGATCCGCGCGACGATCACGACGGCGACGGCGTGGAATCGGGCTCGGACAACTGCCCGTATCATTCCAATCCCGGCCAGGAGGACACCGACGGCGACGGCACCGGCGACGCCTGCGACAACCTCCAGGACAGCGACGGGGACGGCGTCGCCGACGACCAGGACAACTGCCCTGCCCAGCCCAACAACGGCCAGGACGACAACGATGGCGATGGCGGCGGGGATGCCTGCGACAGCGATGATGATGGGGACGGCGTCGGCGATTCCGGCGACAACTGCCCGTACGTTGCCAACCCGGGCCAGGAGGATACGGATGCCGATGGAACCGGGGATGCCTGCGACAGCAACATCGACAGCGACCGCGACGGGCACCCGGACTCAGCCGACAACTGCCCCAGCACCTTCAACCCCGGGCAGGCCGACTCCGATTCAGATGGCATCGGCGATGTTTGCGACAACGATGACGACGGCGACGGCATCCCTTCCGAGAACGACAACTGCCCCAACGATGCCAACGCGTCGCAGAGCGACTACGATCAGGACGGCCAGGGGGACGCCTGCGACAACGACAGCGACAACGATGGCACCCCAGACGAAGACGATCCCTGCCCCGCCACGCGACGCAGCGACGAGGAATGCCCACCCAACAGTGATGATGACCATATCCCGGACGACGAGGACAACTGCGACAACGTGCGCAATCCCGACCAGAACGACTTCGACGGCGACGGCATAGGCGACGCGTGTGACCCCGACGCCGACGGCGACGGCGTCCCCGAGGACGGCACCGACAACTGCCCCGGGACCCCCAACGCGGACCAGATGGACACCGACATGGACGGCCAGGGGGACGCGTGTGACGATGACATCGGCGGCGGCGGATCGGGCCAGGCGGACGATTTGGGCTTGGGGAGTTACGGGGTTTCGGGTGGAACCATAGATCGGAATTAGGGCAAGGGTTGCCCCGGGGGGGCCACCGGCCCGCCCCCCGGTCGGCCGCCCCTTCGACCACCAGCCGCCCACCGCCGCGCCATTTTTCCACCTCCACCCGGCGACGCAAACGCCCACTGCCACGGACACCTCAACAGCAGTCGGTGACGACGACCAGGCCAGGAAAAACCCGGGCAGGATTCCTTCCCGAAGTCCGCGAGTGGTTCAAGCAGATGCTCGGCGAGCCGACCAAGGCCGAGCAGGGGGCCTGGCCCCTGATTGCCGGGGGCCGCAACGTCCTCGTGGCCGCGCCGACGGGATCGGACAAGGCCCTTGACGGCATTCCTGTCGGCGCTGGTCGGCCTCCTGGCGAAGGAGCCGGAACTGGCCGACGAAACAAGGGTTCTGTACATCTCACGCTTCAAGCCGCGCCCCAGTGGTGTGCAGAGCAGCCTGCAAGCGCCGCGGGCCCCAGGTTTCAGTGCCCAGCCGCGCGGGCTGCTTTAAATAGGGATGGAAGGATGATACCCCACCGGTCCACGACTGGCTCGCCTCGGGCTGTCCGGCAGTCGGCCAGTCACGCCCGGTGAGCAACTTTCAATGACGAACAGAAAAATGGTGGGCGGCCTTGGCGTCGCCTTCATGCTCGTGCTGGTGGCTTCCACTGGCCTGATTTCCGACCCGGCCGCAGCACAAGTGCCTCCCAATCCCGCACCCACGCTGGCGTTCTGGACCGATTGGACCCATGCCATACCGGGCAGCGGCTACACGGCCCGCGGAACCATTACGACAGCTTCGACGACGATCGACGTGACCTACTCCAACCCGGTCGGCATCGCCTTCGCGCAGTTCAGCGGCGGCACCGACTACTACCAGAACGGCCGCAACGGTCGCGACCCGGCCATGTCGCCGTACACGAGCACCGGGGTCGAGAACATCCCCACCGGAACCGACATCATCGCCCTGCAATGGGCAACCACGCAGACGCTCACGTTCTCGGAACCAGTGGCGAACCCAGTCTTCTCTTACGTGAGCCTCAACGGTAACGGCTACGGCTTCGACCGCGACTTCGATATCCTCAGCTACGCTCACATCGAGGACGGCAACGATTGCGGCTTCTATGGCTGCGGAAA
Source organism: Thermoplasmatota archaeon (assembly GCA_041600695.1). Lineage (GTDB taxonomy): Archaea > Thermoplasmatota > E2 > JACPAO01 > JAHFTW01 > JBFJVP01. Next base: position 6,846 of record JBFIJP010000015.1, read on the forward strand.
GTCATTCAAGCAGGTGGTCCAGAACCCGGACGGCACAACCGAGTACCGCCTCCTGGGCACCAGCGAGCCCCATGGGACGCTGCGGTTCGTCGGCTCGTTCGCCACGGTGAGCTGGCGGAGCCTCAGCGACGAGTTCTGGAACGGCTTCACGGTCGGGGCGGCTGGCTCCGCAGCCGAGGTTTTCTGCCCCGACGACCCGGACGACCAGACCGACACCGACGGCGACGGGATTCGCGACTGCCTTGACGACGACGACGATGGCGATGGCGTTCCTGACGGTGACGACAACTGCCGGCTGGCGGCCAACGCAGACCAGGCCGACTTCGACGGCGACGGCGCGGGCGACGCTTGCGATGTGGACGATGACAACGACGGCCTCACCGACGAAGAGGAGGTGGCCCTCGGCACCAACCCCGTCAACCCGGACACCGACGCTGACGGGTTGTCCGACTGGGTTGAGGTGCACGACGGCTTGTGCACCGACCCCCTCAATGCCGACACGGACGGCGACGGCCTGAGCGATGGCCACGGCGAAGCGGCGGCGGGCACGGATCCCTGCAATGCGGACACGGATGGGGATGGTCTCAGCGACGGGGCCGAACTCGTCCACGGTACTGACCCGCTCAATGCGGACACGGACCGCGACTGCTACGGCGACGGCGCCGAGGTCACCGGCGGCAGCAACCCGCGCGACCCCGCAAGCATTCCGACCCTCGTGGGACCCGTAGCACTGCCCATGGCTCTGACGGGCTCCCACGACCCGACTGACTCCGGGCTCTGCATCCCGCATGCGTTGTAGGGCTGCCATCGGTGCGGGGCGACCATAGCGGCCGCCGATCGCCAAGGACTTCACCCCCCCGGCGCGAACGCCTTCTTGCAGGGCACCCGGGGGGATGATGTTCTGAGTGACCGGCGGCCGCGCCCCCAGGCCGCGCGGTCCGGAGATGGCCCTTCGGGGACCCTCCGGGCCGTGCGGCAATGGCCGGTTGAAAGGAACGTACTGCGTCCGCGGGGGCGCCCGCGGCTGCGCCTGGTCAGTCATCCGCGACGGCCCTGGCAGGGCCTCATCCCGAATCCCTTGCTGTCACCCGTCCCGGCACAAACGCCTTGTTGGCGAGGCGCCTGCAAGAAGAAGCGTGGGCAAACGAGCATCTCCTGCGGCTCCCGGCGATGCACTCGCGGGCTTCCTCCCAGCGGTTCAGAACTGGTTCAAGCAGACGCTCGGCGAGCCGACGAAGGCCCAGCAGCGGGCCTGGCCCCTCATCGCCCGCGGCCGCAACGTCCTCGTGGCCGCGCCGACGGGATCGGGCAAGACGCTCGCGGCATTCCTGTCGGCGCTGGACGGCTTGCTGGCCCGGGGCCCCGATTTGGAGGACGAGACCACGGTGCTGTACGTCTCGCCCCTCAAGGCGCTCTCCAACGACGTGCAGAAGAACCTGCAAGCGCCGCTGGCGGAGCTTCGGGAAGCCCACCCGGACCTGCCCGAGGTGCGGGTCCTCGTGCGCACGGGTGACACGCCGGCCAGCCAGCGCACGGCGATGCTGAAGCGGCCGCCGCACATCCTGGTCACCACGCCCGAATCCCTGTACGTGCTGCTGGGCAGCGACGGCGGGCGAGGCATCCTGTCCAACGTCCGGACCGTCATTGTGGACGAAATCCATGCACTGGCCGGGGACAAGCGGGGCTGCCACCTGGCCCTCAGCCTGGAGCGACTGGAGGCGCTGGCCGGGCAGGGGACCGGCCGCGGGCCGCTGCAGCGCATCGGGCTGTCGGCGACGCAGAAGCCCATCGAAGACACGGCCAGCCTCCTGGTCGGCGCCGGGCGCGACGTGCAGATCGTGGATGAGGGGCACCTGCGGCACCTGGATCTGGGCATCGAGGTGCCGGGCTCCCCGCTGGAGGCGGTGTGTTCCCACGACACCTGGGACGAGGCGTACGACCGCATGGTCGACCTGATTCGCGAGCACCGGACCACGCTGGTCTTTGTCAACACGCGCAAGCTCGCAGAGCGAATCGCCGCCCGCCTGACGGACAAGCTGGGCGAGGACGAGGTCTCCTGCCACCACGGCAGCCTGTCCCGGGAGCGCCGCCTGGACGCGGAGCAGCGCCTCAAGGCGGGGTCGCTGCGGGCGCTCGTGGCCACGGCGTCCTTGGAGTTGGGCATTGACATCGGCGACGTGGATCTGGTCATCCAGGTGGGTTCGACGCCGTCCATCAGGACCTTCCTGCAGCGGGTCGGCCGCGCCGGCCACGGTGTTGCTCGCACCCCCAAGGGCCGCATTTTCCCGCTCACCATGGACGAACTCGTGGAGGCGACGGCACTCGTGCGCGCGGTCCAGAGGGGCGACCTCGACCGCACGCCGCAGCCGGTGGCGCCGCTGGACATCCTGGCCCAACAGGTCGTGGCGGCATGCGTGGGCGAGGCCTGGTCCGAGGAGGATCTGTTTGAGGTGCTGCGCCGAGCATGGCCGTACCGCGACCTGACCCGCGCATCCTTCGACTCCGTGGTGGCCCTGCACACTAGCGGCCGGGGGGCGCTGCTTCACCGCGATGGCGTCAACGGCCGCCTGCGGGCCACCAAGCGCGCCCGCCTCACGGCGCTCACCTGCGGCGGCGCCATTCCGGACGTTGCCGACTACACCGTCATCCAGCAGCCGGAGGGCATCCGGGTGGGCAGCGTCAACGAGGATTTCGCCATCGAATCCAGCGCCGGCGACATCTTCCAGCTTGGCAACACCAGTTGGGCCATCCTCAAGGTCGAGCGGGGCACCATGTACGTTCAGGATGCGCACGGCGTGCCACCAACACTCCCGTTCTGGCTGGGCGAGGCGCCCGGGCGGACGCCGGAACTGTCCCTAGAAGTCGCCACGGTTCGTGACACCTTGGGGCCGCTGGAGGACCTAGCCAAGGAATTGCCAGCGGCCGCCCGCACACAACTCGCCCAGTTCGCCGAGGAGGGTCGCCGAGTGCTGGGCACGGTTCCCACCCAGAGCCGGGTCGTGGCCGAGCGGTTCTTCGACGAATCGGGCGGCATGCAACTGGTCCTCCACGCGCCCTTTGGCAGCCGGATCAACCGCGCGTGGGGCCTGGCGCTGCGCAAGCGGTTCTGCGTCGGCTTCGGCTTCGAACTCCAGGCCGCCGCCACCGAGGACGCCATCCTCCTGAGCCTCGGGCCCCAGCACAGCTTCCCGCTCGCCGAGGTCTTCGATTACCTGCACCCCGACTCGGTGCGGGAGGTGCTCGTCCAGGCCCTCCTGACGAGCCCCATGTTCGAGACCCGCTGGCGCTGGAACGTCAGCCGGTCCCTGCGCGTGGAGCGGTTCCAGAGCGGCCGCCGCGTTCCGGCCCCGCTGCTGCGCATGCGCGCCGACGACGAACTCGCAGCCGCCTTCCCACAGGTCGCCGCATGCTTCGAAACCTTACCCCCCGGACCCATCGAGGTGCCCATGGAGCACCCGATCGTCGGCCAGACCATCGAGGACTGCCTGCACGAGGCGATGGACCTGGACGGGCTCATCGAGATCCTCCAGCGCATGCGGGACGGCCAAATCGAAAAGGTCGCCATCGACACGCCCGAACCCTCCGTGTTCGCCCACTCCATCCTCGCCGCCAAGCCCTACGCTTTCCTCGACGACGCGCCCCTGGAGGAGCGCCGCACCCAGGCGGTCATGACCCGCCGCGCCCTCGACCCCAAGATGGCCGACGAACTGGGCGCCCTCGACCCGGCCGCCATCGCTCGCGTTCGCGAAGAGGCCTGGCCCCACGCCGACGGCCCCGAGGAGGTCCACGAGGCGCTCGGCTGGATGGGCTTCGTCACCGACGCCGAAGCCGACCGGTCCGGCTGGAGCGCCTGGGTCGCCGAACTGGCCGCCGCCGGCCGCGTCCACCGCGAAGTTGATGGCCGCTGGTTCGCCGTCGAAGCGCCCCGCGACGCCAAAACGGTCCTCAAGGGGCGCCTGGAGGCACTCGGACCCATCGTCCCGCAGCCCGTCGACGAGCCGACCCTCCTCGAACTTGAGGCCGACGGCGTCGCCATGCGATGCCGCTTCGACGGCCAGGCAGGCTGGTGCGACCGCCGCCTGCTTGCGCGCATCCACCGCTACACCATCGAAAGCCTGCGCAAGGACATCGAACCCGTGGCCCCCGCACAATTCCTGCGCTTCCTCGCCTGCTGGCAACACGTGGACCCGGAGCACCACCTCCAGGGCCCTCGCGGCCTCGCCACCGTGCTCGACCAATTGGCCGGTTTCGAGATTCCCGCCGCCGCCTGGGAAGATGTTCTACGCGCCAGAATCAGCGACTACCGACCCGACTTCCTCGACCAGCTCACGCTCTCCGGAGAATTTGTCTGGGGACGAATTTGGGGCGCCGGATCGGGGCCGGTTCGAACGGCCCCCATCGCACTGGTGCACCGGGAAAACCTCGACCAATGGCGGCGCCTGGCCGGCACCCCCGAACACCCGGACGAATTGACAGGATACGCCCGCATCCTGCACGAAGCGCTCGAACGGCGCGGCGCCGTTTTCCCGCAAGAACTCCAGAAAATGTGCGGCCTCTTGCCTTCCCAATTCGAAATTGGATTGGGCGAGCTGATTTCGCGCGGCCTGCTCACCGGAGACTCCTTCGCATCGCTACGCCAACTCTTGAAGGCCCCCTCACGCCGACCCCGACGAGGCCCGGGCGCGCGCGCAGTTTTTGCGGGCCGACTATCGCTTCTTCCGGCCCCTGAATCCGAACCAGACCCCAAATTGGATGGCGTCCAAGCAGACGCGGAATTTGTCGCTCGACAACTCCTCCAACGCACCGGCGTCGTCTTCAAACGAACCGTGGCCCGCGAACAACTCGGCGTCCCCTGGCGCGACCTGGTGCGTGTTTACCGCAACATGGAATTGCGCGGCGAGGTCCGCGGCGGCAGATTCGTCGCCGGATTTGCAGGCGAACAGTTCGCATTGCCCGAGGCCGTGGAATTGCTGCGAAAGATTCGACGCAAAGGCGAAACCCAAACCGTTGAGGTGGGGGCTGGCGACCCGCTGAATTTCCAGGGAATCCTGACGCCCGACAAGCGGGTGTCGCGGTTGGAGAAAGTGCGCGTGGCGGTGTAGCTGCCTTGCCGGGGCCCTAGCCCCTTCGTCGCCCCGCCACGGCGATCGTCGCCAATGCAAGCAGCGCCAAGCCCGGCCCGGGAGACTCCCGATCGTCTTGCCGCTGCGAGCGCAGGAATTCCTGCAACGGCGATGCGTCCTGGGGGGCGCCAGACGACGGAGCCGAAACGCGGTAGGCCGAGCGCCCATCAGCGTGATCCCCGTATTGATCCAGGCTTTCGTAGGAATTCCAAGTGCTCGCCCGCCACTGCGTCAGGCTGGCCTCGCCATCAACGCCAATCAGGTCCTTGGGCACCTGCCAAACCAGACTGTTTTCGACGGCGTGCCCCACGGCCTCCGGCCACTCGTCCGCAGCCTTGTCATGCACTGAGAATCGCCATGCGCCGCCGGCCTCGCCGGTGTAATCGCTTCCTCCATACGTGGCCCTAGCAGAGTACCCTTCGGCTTCAGGGTCGGGCGTGAAACTGAGGGCGTATTGTGCATGGAACCCGTCGTGCTGGAGTTCGTCTTGAAGCTCGCCCAGATCAGCCAAGGCCAACTCAAAGAAGACATCGGCCCCGCCGTCGGCAACGCAGGCATGCCGGATATCCGTGCTTGCAGCACCCGGGCCGTCGTACGAGTCACTGCCCCGGTTCACGTCGCCTTCGGGATCCTTCACCGTGATTGCTGCCCCCGCCAGTCCGCACACCCGCCCGACCGGGGAATGGGCGATCCTGCGACTGTCATCCAGAACGCCGGCGCCCACCTCGTATCCATACGCTGTTGCCGCATAGTCCCCAACCTGCTCGGAGTCCGCGCCGTCCGACCACCAGACAGAGGCCGACCATTCAGCCATCACATCGCCGTCCGTGAGTCCGAAATCGGACGGGGACGCGGTCCACCGCAAGGTGTTGCCGTCAACCCAGCCATCAGCGGGGGGCCATCGATCGCTCTGGTGGTCGTGAATGTTGAACTCCCAAGTGGCCATGGTAAGAGGCAGTCCATCGAAGAGCAGATTACGATAGATTGCACGCAGCGAGAAGCCGGCCCCATCGTGGCTGCGCGAGAAGGTCAGGGCGTACTGGGTAGCGCCGTCGTGGCCGCCGCCTAACTGCTGGTATTCGCCAAGATTCGCCAATTCCATGTGGAATTGCATGGAGCCGTTTTCTTCCCTGACGCCTGCCGAAATGATGTCCACTGCGTTGGCGTGGCGCCCGCTGTATCGTTGATCGCCGCGCTCGACATCGCCGGCTTCGTCGTCGAATAGAAGCGGAGGCAGGCCGGCGACCGGGGCGGCGATCGCGAGCAGCGCCATCAGCAAAACGAGTCGGGCCACCAAGGGCGACCCGCCGGAGATGGTTTAGTTTTGATGCAACTTGGATGCTGCCGTAGATACCCGTTGGTCGCACCGTGGGGCAAGGCCCGGCTTCCCGTGTGGGGCCCCCTAGGCCAACCGCAAATCGATCGCCACATGATCCTCCTGCGGCGAGTAGGTCCGAACCACGCGCACGGATTCGACCACCGCGTCCCGGGCGAGGCCCTTCAACTCCACGCGCAATTCGGCCAGCCGTTCGTCCAGGTGCTCGCGATCAAGGATTTCGTGGTGGTGGAGAATCCCACCCGGCAGGACCAGGGGAGCGGCGGCATCGATGAAGTCCTTCGCGCCGTGGGGCAGGTTCATGATCACATGATGCGCCGGCTTGAGTGCCGGTGCCAGGTACCGCGCATCACCCTCGTGGATCGTCACACGGTCTGCGAGGTCAAGGGACTCGACATTGCGCCGCGCCAGTTCGCAGGCGGCGGGATTCAGATCAACGCAATCGACCTCGGCACCGCGCAGGGCCGCCTGGACAGCCATGGGCGCCACGCCCCCAAACAGGTCCACGACCCGCTGGCCGGTCTTGATGGCCTGGCAGACCCGGGCGCGCTCGGTGCTCAGCCGGGGACTGAAATACGCGGCGGCAACGTCGACGAACAGCGTCACCCCATTCTCCCGCACCGTAGTCGGGGTGCCGCCGTCGCCGGCGATCCTGGTGAGGTCGCGGGTGCGGAATTCCCCCTTGACGCCGCCGTCGTGGAAGACGGCACGCGCTGCGGGCTGGAACGCCAGCATCGCCTCACCAATCTCGGCCCGGCGATCCCACAGCGCCTCCGGCACCTTGACGATCAGCAGGTCCCCGAGTTGATCGAACGCCCGAGGGGCTTGCGCAACCAGTTCGGGAGGCCAATCGAGCAGATCGTGAAAGCTGGCAGGTCGCAGTTCGCGGGCCTGGAAATCGAACGCCGAAGCCCCGGACGCTTGCCGCTTGATGGGGAAAACGATCGCGTCGCCATCCCGTGCGACCTTCAGATCCATGCGAAGGAGGCCCTCTCCCGCCAGGCGCTGGCGGGTGGACTCTGCATCCTGCCTCGAAACGCGGACGCCCGGAGCTTGGACCATGCCTGGCCCAAGCGCGCCACCATGATAAGAGGACCGAGGTCGGCCATTGCCGGAGGTACGCGGAAGGTGGTAGAGGGCCCTGCGTGCACGCTGCCTGGGCTCGGGCCCCCAGTGCCGCAGGCAATCGGACCCTCACCTTGCGGCCTCGCGCCGCCCAACGCCAGCCCAGTGTCCCCATTGTCCCCATTGTCCCCGGAAGGCCGGGGTGAAGAAGCCCCACACCCGCGCCCCTTAACCCTGCGCCCCCTCGTGGGGGGTCCAATGTCCGATTGCGACGTGCACACGCAACACCATCATGTCCACGGCCCCGGCTGCGGTCACCTGGCCATTCCCCACGGCAAGCACACCGACTACCTGCATGGCGGCCACCTGCACCACGACCACGGCGACCACGTCGACGAGCACACCCTGCCCACGCGGCACGTGGGAAACGGCCCGTGTCTGCCCATGACTTTTGGCCTGGGCCACGACCACGAGCACGACCATGGTCCCGACTGCGGCCATGCGTCGGTGCCCCACGGTGCGCACACCGATTACATCGTTGGTGGCGCGTTGCATCATTGGCACGGCGACCATTGCGACGATCACGGGCCGGTGCCGCGCAGTCGCTGACCGGAGCTTGGCCCCAGGGGCGTCCCGTAGCCAGGCCAGGCCAGACCAGGCGCTCATTCCGACCCCCGCCCCCATGGCCCCATTGGTCTCGAAGCCCATCCGCCGCAAACCTCCCCGGTCCTCGTTGGGCGGGACCACATGGTGTAAGCCCCCCCTGGCGTCCATGTGGGTTCGCAGGTGAAGACCATGGGTCATCCAGCCATCCAACAGTTCCGCCACGACCACGACACCATCCTAGAACATTGCGCGCTGATCGACAGCCGACTACGCACCCAGAACACCAGGGCCGCCCTGGAGAAACTGGGCGCGAACATCATCGATTTTGAAGCCGCCGTTCTGCGTCCCCACCTGGAGCGGGAAAGCCACGCACTGCTACACGTACTCCGGCGCAGCCAGGGGGGCCATGCGGCCGTGGTGGAGCGGGCCGATAAGCTAATTCGGGGGGTTCGCGGCTCCATGAATGCACTTCGACGCGTGATCGAGACAGGCGGGGATTTGCGCCCGGCGATCACGGACACTGCTGAGCAACTGAAGGAATACGCGACGTATGAGCAACAGGGTCTCCTGGATTGGGCCGAACGTAGCCTCGCGCCGGAACTTCTGGATGAAGTGGACCGGCGCCTGGCGGCACGGAGCCAGTCCGTCAAGGTGCCCGCCGGCTCGCCCGCAGCTACCGAACCCGCCCCATCAGGCGCCACGGGCGGGGTAAGAAGGCCGGGCAACCGACCTGGGGCCGGCCGTTCCAGGTAGCCTCGCCGCCTCAACCGGGATCTGGCTGCGGCCCAAGCCACCCGCTGGCTGGGTCGGCCGTCGGCCAACTCGCCCGCCAGCCTGCCAGCCCGCTTCACGCACCGCGCGGGTGGCGCGGTTGCGCCTTGGACAGCAAGAGGCACCCCAAAGGCGGCGCGATTCAGGGGCCACTTTCGCGCTGGCGCTGACCCCGCCCACTGGCCAACACGGCAGCCAGGAGACCAAATAGGGCCCAAGCCGCCGGGGCCGGAGCGTTCCGCGTGGCCGAGGCCTCGCAGGACCATGCGTCGATGGGGCGAACGCCGCCGTTGCGCTCAAGTTCGATGTTCTCGCAAGTTCCCCCGACGGCTTGCCGGTCGTACAGCAGCGGCCAGTCGACGCGTGCCTGCCGGGTGATGACGGCCCCGCCGCCATCGGCCAGCGCCAGGGTCTGGGTGACCGAGGCGGCGGGCGATCCGGCGCCGGTCACGCCGGGATCTCCGCGATGGCTGGCCGTGACGTGGACTTCACCGTCGGCGGCCCAGCCGGTGGCGGTGGCGGTGTGAATGAGACGGACGGTGGCGTCGTCCACCAATTCGGTTTGCAGATCGAACGTGAAGGTAGGACGGGGCCACGGCGGCTCCCCATCCGGGCCAGCCCAGTTGCCCTCGGTGGCCGTCGACCAGCCGCGCAGGCAGCACCAGGTGGACCCGTTGAAGTCGAGCCCTGCGTTCCATGGCCCGGCCTCATCGACGCGCAGTCGCCACGACAGCGTGGTCTCGTCGCCGGATGCACCCCGCAGCGGCTGCGCGCCGTCGAGAACCATGACGCTGCCCGACGCCTGGGCAGTCAAAGTGGTATCTACCTCCGAATGAAACTGGATGCTGGCCACCAGGGTCACGTCGGCGCCAACGGTGGGTTCCCCCTCCAGGGCCACATGGGTTTCCCAGGGTGGAAGAGGTGAGGTCGCCGCGGCCGTCAGCGCCATCATCACCAGCGGCAGAGTCTGATACGCGCGCACGCCTGGCCATCGGGGGCGCCGGCAAGACCCTTGCCCCGCCGTCGGCCGCGGGCCAAACCTTCAAACGCTGCCGCCGTCCCCGCCGCGTGGCCCTCCACCTCATAGGTCTCGGACTGCACGACGTGACGGACGTGACGGTCAAGGGGCTCAACCGCATCCGGTCCTGCGACGCCGTGTACGCGGAGTTCTACACCGCCCGGCTGACCGGCACAACACACGAGGAACTGGAGGCCTTCCTGGAGGTCCCGGTGACCGTGCTGGATCGAATGGGCGTCGAGCGCGGAGGCCGCGATCTGGTGGAGCAGGCCAAGACGCAGGAAGTTGCGCTCCTGACGGCTGGCGATCCGCTGACGGCCACGACCCACACGGATCTGATGGTGCGCGCCCGCGACGAGGGTGTCGCCCTGCATGTGGTTCATGCCCCCAGCATCTACAGCGCCGCGCCCGGCCTCTTGGGCCTCCAGCATTACAAATTCGGCCGTACGACAACGCTGGTGCGCCCAGAGGAGAACTGGATGCCCACCAGCCCCTTCGACGCCGTGGCGGAAAACCACGGACTCGGCCTCCATACGCTCGTGCTGCTGGACATCAAGGCGGACGAGGATTACTTCATGACCGCCCCCGAGGGCCTTGCCGTTCTCCTGCGCCTGGCGGAGGCCACCGGCAGCCCCTGGTTCGACAACCAGACCCAGGTGGGCGCCGTCGCCCGGGCGGGCAGCGACGACGTGATCACTGCCACCGGCACCGTCGAACAACTCCTGGCCCACGATTTCGGCCAACCGCTCCACTGCCTCGTCGTGCCCGGCAAGTTGCAGGTGGTTGAACAGGAGGCCTGGGACCGCCTGGCCGTTCAAACGGAGTAGTCAGTCCGCTTAATTGCCCCGCCCAGGATGGCGGCTCGTGCGTCAAGCCGCATGGGTGGCCCTGGGCCTGCTGGCATTCGCCATTCTTCTCAGCGTTCTCGGCCGTCTCTTCAACGTCGAGGTGATCCTGTTCCTCTCCGGCCTCAGCCTGGTGGCGGCGGCCGTTTCCGGCGTCCTGGCGATTCCCGCCGTGGCCCGCCTTCGCGATCGGGTAACCCCCATGCCGGGCCTGTTTCCGCCGCTGGCCGGACAGCGCTGGTGTGCCACCTGCGGCCATCCTGCCCCACGAGAGGCATCCTGTCCTGTGTGTTCCAGTCCACCCAGAGCGCGGCCACGCCGACGCACGGTGCTGAAGGCCCCTGACAACAGATAGCAAGGATTATCCGGTTTGCACACGATTAGAAAGCGGGGATGGTCGCACAAAATGGCGTTGGCCACAAGTGACCAACGGCGGAACCACCTGATCACCCGCGGCAACGTTGACGGCATCGTCGCAGCCGCCGTGTGCCTGGCCCGAGAGCCCGCAACCCGGGTTTCCTTCGTGGCCAGCGGCGATCTGGCCGTCGACGTTTTGCGCAAGGACATTGGAAGCCGCCACTTCCAATTGGTGGACCTCGGCCTGACACCGCGCCTCGTCAAAACCCTCAATGACAAGGGCAAAACGCGCCAGCGCATCACGTACCTCGACCACCACCAGCAGTCGTTTGACCACTGGCGCGAACTGGCACCCCACGTTCAGGGATTGGTTCGGCAAGGGGTCAGCGCCGCCGCGGTGGCGTACGAATACTGGGGCTCGGACCCAGCCCACCGAAACCTGATCGCCGTGGCTGACGCCGTCGAATACTGCCCCACGCGCCTGCTGGCCGACGTCAGTGGCATCATCGGCGCCAGCCGCATGGAGGAAGAAGCCCGCATGCTCGATTTCGCCTGGCGCTTCCAGGTGGACGACGACCGCTTCCGACTCGCGGCAGCTCGCCGGCTGGCCGCCGGGGCATGGCCCAGCCAGGTTCCCGAGATTCGCAGCCGTTACATCAGCATGGTCAACGAAGGCCGCTGGGAGCGGGCGTTGTCACGGGTGCGGGACCGTGTTGAGCTGCGCCACGATGTTGCCCTCCTGAATTTCGGTCGGCACCGCCCAAGCCTCCTGGGCTTCGGCAGCCGGGCCCTGACGGAGGTGGCCCGGGAACTCGGCGCCCGCATGGCGGTCCTTCTCAACCGCCGGAAAAAACTCAGCAGCATCAGCCTGCGCAGCACCAGCCCGACCGCCCGGCCGGGCGACCTCCACCTGGGACTCTTCGTGGAGGAGTTCACCCAGCGCCACGGCATCGTCGGCGGCGGACACGCCACTTCCGCGGGCGCCAAGATTCCCAGCCGCGCCGTGCCCGCCTTCCTGCACGACCTGTACCGGCTGGCATAGCGGCCTCGTGGCACAAGCTTTCACGCTGCGCCAGCCATCACGCCAGTGTGAAAATGCAGACGTTTGGCCCCACGGGACGCGAAGTGCCTCTGATCGGCCAGGGTACGTGGAAGCTTCGGGACCCCGCGGCGGCCAGCGGCGCCATCGAGTTGGGCCTCAACCTGGGCCTCACGCACATTGACACGGCGGAGCTGTACAAGGGCGCCGAGAGCGCCATCCGGAGCGCCATCGCCGATCGCCGCGACGAGGTTTTCCTGGTGAGCAAGGTCATGCCCCGCAACGCTACGCGCCGCGGCACCCGCCAGGCGTGCGAGGCCAGCCTGGAGCGGCTTGGTACCGATCATCTCGACGTGTACCTTCTCCACTGGCCTGGGCCGGTTCCCCTGACGGAGACGATGTCGGCCATGACGCGACTCGTCGATGACGGGTTGGTGCGGGCCGTGGGTGTGAGCAATTTCAGCGTGGAATTGATGGAGAAGGCACAGGATGCCTTGGGCGGCGTGCCGCTGGCGTGCAACCAGGTGCTCTACCACCCGGAAGCGCGAGACATCGAGGTGGACTTGATCCCCTACTGCCGCAAGAACGACATCGCTGTGGTTGGTTACTCACCCTTCGGCTCCGGCATGTTCCCGGGCGGCGCCGAGGGATACGCGGTGTTCAACGAGATCGGCGATCGCCACGGCCTCACCGGCCACCAGGTGGTCCTCAATTTCCTGGCCCGGGACGGGGTTTTCCAGATTCCAAAAGCCGAATCCCGCGCCCATGTGCGCGACAACGCCAGCGCTCTGGACGCGACGCTCAGCGAGGAGGACATCGCGGCCCTCGATACGGCATTCCCCCTGCCCAAGGCCCCCCGCGGCGTGCCAACCCTGTGAGCGACGCGACGTATGACCCGATGGGGAGACTTACAGCTCCCAGCGGCCGACCGTGATCGGGCTGTGGCGCCAGCGCCAGACCCACACCAGGCTGAGAAGAAGGTTAACCGGGGGCAGCGGCGCCGCGGCGAGGTAGATCCACCAGCCGCTGCGTCCGTTGCGCTTGGCCTCGATGGCAACGAACACGGCGGCAGCAAACAAGGGCAGCAGCAGGTTGGCCACGAGGGCCACGTAGATGCGCTGCCGGTAGGCCGGCTCCACGAGGCTAGCAAACAACGCCAGCACGCCGATCGTCGCAACCGCGAGGACAGCAAAGAGGCCCAGAACAAACCGGTCGCCGCGCGGGGCCGACTCCTCGTCCACGCGTCGCGGACGCCGCCCCCGGGAAAAGTGCTTGGCACGGCGGCCCGCACGCCCTAGGGCCCACGACGGCCGGGGACCACGCACCATGAAGGCCCGCGCCACTAGCATTCCGCCCCCGGTGGCCTCGACCCCAAGGGCTCCGGCGTGATCCGGGCCACCACGCCGGGCTCCGCGCCGGGCGGCACTCAGGCCCCCTCCCGGGGTCCCACCCGAGGCCCCGGCCGATCTACCGCCGGTCCCCTGCTTGATTGATGCCAAGAAATTTCAACAGGTCGCCAGATTTTAGCCTGGTCGATCCACTCGCGATCGAAAGCGCAGCGATCTGGGATGTGCACCGAGAGAACTATCAGCAAGTTGTTTCTTGACCGCCTATCTCCGCTTGCGGAGTCACCTACCACCAAGGGGGAATGCCGACGCCAACGCGAACCACCTATCCAGGAGTCTACATCGAGGAAGCCCCAAGCGCCGTGCGCCCCATCGCCGGAGTGGCCACTTCTGTAACGGCCTTCCTCGGGTCCGTCAGCCGCGGACCCGTCAACGAAGCCACCCGCGTCTTGTCATGGGGCGACTTCGAGCGCGAATGCGGCGGTCGCAATGCCGACAGTGAACTCGCCTACCAGGTTGAGCAATTCTTCCAGAACGGGGGCACGGAGGCGTGGATCGTCCGCGTTGCCGGCGCCGGGGCCGCATCTGCCACCGCCGTGGCCGATGACGACGTTGGGGGATCTGCCAGGCTCACCATGGCCGCCAGTTCGACGGGTACGTGGGGCAACAACCTCCGTGCCCGCATCGACCCGACGCCGGGGCAAACGTCCCGGTTTGACCTGACCGTCACGGAGTACACGACCACGAACGGCCGCGAGGAAGCGGTTCGAACCGAGATTTTCTCCAACCTGGCCATGTCCGGCGATCGGCTGGCGGATACCATCGTGAACGACGACTCGGCCCTTGTCCAAGTCACGGCGGCCGGAGCCACGTTGCCCA
>JBFIJP010000016.1:0-20810 GCA_041600695.1 Thermoplasmatota archaeon
GGTCGGCCGTCGCCAAGGGGAGCGGACAAGGGGGAGAAGGAAGTGGTTGCAGAACCTCGGGAGGCGTTGCGAGCCGCATCGGCGGTTCGGTCGTGCGCGCCTTGCGGCCCGCTGTGGAAGCCCAAGTCGCAGGGCGACCTGGGCGCGGGCGGTTTTCCGCGACCACCGTGGTCGTTCGGCCCTTGCGGGCCGCCGTCAAGGAGGTAGCTCCTAGGCGCCCGATCGCGGCCCGCAAGCTGTCCAACTGTTGAACCGCCGCCAGCCTTCGGCCGTCAGCCTCCGTCCTCCAGCCCGCCTAAGCGGCCGCAGTTCCCGCCGAAACGACGTGGCGCCTCCTTTGGTTTTGAAACCAGTTCTAGGCGCAAAGGCCCTGGTGGAATGCCAGGTCCGTGAGCGCTTCGCCAAGGTCCGCGGCTTCCTTGGCCACCCGATCCAGGTGAGTGGCGGCCGACGGGTGGCCCGCGGCCAACGCCGCCAGGTACTGGTCGACGGCCTTCGATAGCTGGGCCGTTTCAGCGGCGACATGCTGTTCCGCTTGCTTCAGAATCCCAGGCGAACACTTCTCCGTGGCGTGTCCCGCTGCGGGCGCTGGAATGAGGAGGGCAAGGCAGGCGAGGGCCGCGAGGGCCACCATGATGCGTTGCATACCTCCACCTTCGGGGGCGTCCTCCTAATCGTTGTCGCAGGCGGGTCATGGCGCGTGCAGGGGCCGGCGCGAAGGTCTCACAGAGGCGCCTCCCGAGCTACCCCCACGCTCTGGGCGTGCGATGTCTCGGGTGGGCCGCGCCCGGCAGAGGCCAGGTGGGTACGTCGGCGGCTAGGGTGGCGCGGGCGTGCGCCAAACATGCCATGTCAAGCCAAGGGTAGCTGCCGCCAGGGCAACCGTTCCGGCGACCTCCAGCGGGAACCACCAGGGCAGCGACGCCGCAACACCCCCCGCCGCCAGCGTGATGCCCATCCACGGCGGCCAACCGGATCGGAGCACACACAGGGCGACAAGGGCCACGCCGGCCAGGATGGTGCCAAACGAGAAGGCCGCCCAGACCTGGTATGTCCCCACGGCCTCCACCGCGGCGGCCGTCTCGGCGCCCAGCGGCCAGACGATTCGATACATTCCCATGGGTACCAGGAACACCATCAGGCCCAGAACACTGAGGAAGGTCCCCCAGGCCAACGGGAGCCGCGGAGCGCCGGGTGCCAGGGCGGCCGCCAGCGCAAGAAACCCGAAGGCCAGCCAAACGGTGCCGTTGAGGCTGGCGGAAGACCACGCGGCGAAGCCCGAAGAGGCCACCCACGCGTCAAAGCCGGGGTCGCTGGGGGACAGCCAAGGACCTCGGGCCCATGTGGAGGCTGCAAGGGCGATGCCACCCATGGGGAGGCCTAGCATGCCGATGCGAACGATGGTTGCTCCGCGCACGACAAGCGCAGCGGGTGCTTACCTGAAAGACCCGCCCTTCGCCTGGGCCGGTTCAAGGTCGCCGTCGTGTTCCATCCCGCAATTAGTCAATGCACCCCCATTGCTCATGGATTAGAATAAGTGCTGCGCTACTGTTTTCTTGCCGTTGCTTGGGTGGCTGCCCGGTCACCCCAATGACTAGCAAAACCAAATATGCCCTGCGCGCCCAGACCCTGCTGATCACCGCAGCATTGTTCGCAATGATGATCCCCACCGCCAGCGCCGAACAATACGGCTTCGAAGCGGACGCCGGACCGGGCACCGCCGGAATCTCGTGGGTCATGCTCGGTGGCCCCTGCGACCCCCCCGCCGGCTGGCCCCCGTGGATGGGCTGGCCTCCCGGATCCCCCGGCCCCACGTTCCCCTGCCCGCCCCGCGAATTCCAGATGCACTACAGTGTATCGTGTGACGGCGGCGAAGCAGCAGGCGATGCCTGCCGCGCCGCCGAGGGCGCCCTGGGCGCGGCCCCGAAGTCCCTGAGCCACCTGGTCATGGAAGTGGGCGGTCCGGCCGAGGGCCCCTATGAACTGGTTCGGGCGACGGCCTGCTCAGCCGCTTCCCCGGCCACCGACTGTCGCGATGTCACGGCGATTCTGGACGGCCCCTGCAAGACCGGCGCGGCCGTGGGTGCTGACTGCCCCGACGTTGCCATGGGAATCCCCCGCTGGCGCTGGATCCTCTGCGGCGCGGTCGGTGTTGCAGCCGGCCTGCTCGTCGGGATCGTCAGCGGCAACCCAGGCGCCGGTGTCCTCGGAGGCGTCGGCATGGCCGCCTTGTGCCTGGGCATTTCCGCTACCTGGTAGCCGAGCCCCGCTTCTCATCCCTTTCTCCCCGGGAATTTACAGTTTGTGCGCCTCAAGAAACGATGCGATGGTGAATCCAGGGTCCGCGCTAGCCAGCAGTTGCGTGTCATCTGGGAGAATGGCGCGGTACTGGCGTTGCAGGTAACGCTCGTCCAGAAGCAGGATTCCGCAGCGGTCGGTTTCGCTCCGGATGCCTCGCCCCATCGCCTGCAGGACCTTGTTCATGGCAGGGTAGATGTAGCCGTAGGAGCGACCCTTGCCGGGGAACTTGGCGTCGTAATACCCGATGGTGGCCTGGACCTGGAGATCGGGCGGCGCCAGTGGCAGTCCCACGATGGCAATCACCGAAAGCAGGTTGTCCCTGAAATCCACTCCCTCCGAGAACGAACCCCCCAGCACGCCGAAGAGGAACGCTCCCTTCCCCCGCCGGCGCGCACCCTCCAAGGTATCCAGGACACGGTCTCGTTCCCCCTTTCCCATGCCCGGGTCTTCGATGATCACTTCCTTGTCGACATGGCAGTCGTCCAAGGCCTGCCGCACGTCACGTAGGATGGCGTAACTGGGCGCAAAGACCGCAATGTTCCCCTGCGTCGACAGGGCCACGTCGCTGAGGCTGCGGGCAATGCGGTCCCAGAGTTGCGGCGAGCGCTCCTTGAAGCGGGTGGAGTACCCGGTCGCAACACACACGAGCCGGTTTTCCGGAGGGAAGGGGCTTGGATACGACCGCACGGTTGTGCGCGGCTCTTCCAGGCCCAGAAGGTCACGGATCATCTCCGGCGGCCGCAGGGTACCGCTCATCAGGATCGCGCTGTGCACATGGTCAAACACCTTCCGCGCGGGCACGGCGGGGTCCAGCA
This sequence comes from Thermoplasmatota archaeon, assembly GCA_041600695.1. Classification (GTDB taxonomy): domain Archaea; phylum Thermoplasmatota; class E2; order JACPAO01; family JAHFTW01; genus JBFJVP01. The sequence goes on from JBFIJP010000016.1 coordinate 3,117, forward strand.
GCCGGACATGCAACTGGACACTGTCGCCATCCCACTGGACATAGCGCAGGGCGCCCGTCTGGAACCGACCCCAGTCCTCAAGGGCTTCACGGAGCTCCTCCGCGTAGACCTGGGCGTCGGTACCCTTGCGAACCTTGGTGACGAGCGGCCCAAGCGAATCGACCACGTCCACCAGGGTCCTGTGCAACCCCAGCGTGCCCCGGTTGCGTGCCTTCTCGAAGGCATCGTGGAGGGCGTCGGGATCGACCCGGGCGACCTGGGCTTCCTCGTCGCCCATTCGCCCCTTCTCCGCCCGACCCTCCTTGATGGCGTCCGCTGCCAGCGCATCCAGCGCGTCCCGGATGGCGCGCAGATCCTCGGCAACATCGGAAAACGAGTGTTGACGCGCCTCCCCCTCCACTTGATCCAGCAAGTAGCCGGTGATCCGGTGGGCATGGTTTTGCCGGATGCGGTCCGGCAGGTTGTGAGCCTCGTCCACAATGAGAACCACTTCGGACAGGTCGACGCCCAGTTTTTCCAGGCTGCGCTCGCGGATGTCACTGAAGAGGTGGTTGTAATCCGCCACCACCACATTGGCCTTGGGCGCCGCGGCCATGGCCAGGAGATGCGGACAAATGTGGGCTTCCTTGGCCACCTGCATGAGCTCTTCCACATGTAGCACGCCACCACGCACACGGGCCATGGTTTGGGGGTCCACCTCGCCCAGGTAGGAACAACTCTTGGTGCGGGTTTCGCGGCCGCAGAAATCCGGGAAACGGGCGGGGTGCATGTCATTGGCCTCGGGGCGCAGGCACATGTCGCGCTTGGACACCAGATCAACCAGGTTGGCGGCTACGCCGCGCCGCTCGGCCACCAGCCGGAGCGTCTCGACGGCGATGCGGTGCTGGCTCTGCCGGCTGGTCAGGAACAGGACCGTTCTCTTGTTCTCGATGGCGTGCGCCAACGCCGGCGCGAGGGATGCCGCCGTCTTGCCAATCCCCGTGGGGGCATTGGCCACCAGGTGGCGTCCCCCCTGGACGGCGAGCGTCACGTCCCGGGTGAAGCGCCGTTGGCCGTCGCGGATGGTGTCATACGGGAACAGGCCAAGCTGCGGGTGGGGCTGGGCCGGTTGGCCCTCGGCCGTCCACTGGCTGGGCCGGGGCATGAGCGTTGGATCGACGCCCGCGGTGGCCGCAGCGGTGGCGGCGGCCACGCCGGCACCCATCAGCCCCTGCTGACCCTGTTGGAGACGGATGGAGCGCCCCCCGGACAGGACCGTGCGGGCCCGCCCCTCGCGACTGCAGTGGATGCACTGGAGCGCGCCGCCTACGGGTCGCATCAGGCCCCGGCAGGTGGGGCAAAAGGAGGGCACAAGCCGGCCAACGGTCCTCCTGTATGAAGGTGGCGGGGAGGGGTCGGAAAAGGCACTTGGGGGGTGCAGGGACGAAAAGCCCATGCGGTGAAGGAGAGTGCCAGGTGCATGCGTACCCCCGCCGTTGCCGCGATTGTGCTCGTCATGCTGGTGTTGAGTCTCCCCACAGATGCACGGAGGCCGCTGCCCACGGACGACATCAGCTATTCCAACGGCTGCGTCATCTACATCCCCGCCAACACTTCGGACATGGGTTCGCGTGTGTGCGTCCACCCCACCAACACCTCCTGCCCGGTGTCCTACGGGACGCTTACGATCGCTGGCTGGCGCAACGTCCCCTGCGACCCATAAGGGCCAAAACCAGGAGCCCGGCGACCATTAGCGCCACGCCGGGCCCTGGAAGGCCCCGTCCGCCCCCGGGCCGTGCGCCTGTGTCAAGCTCAAAGGCCTCCAGGGTGCCGTTGGCGCTATTGTAGTACAGTCGGTCACCGTCTAGCACGGGCAGGGTCTGGTAGTGGATCTCGCGCCCAAGGAAACCCGGCTCACCCCCCGGCAGCATCCTCTGGCCAACACCGGCGATGCGGTAGGGCCGGTCGGCAGGCGGATGCTCCTCCGGATTCTCCAACCAGACAAAGCGATCCCCGTCGGCCTGCCCCCAGATGGGCCGGATGGAGGTTGGGACCACCTTCCAGGGCCCCCCGGTGAGGTTGTCTGCGCCGAAGAGGTACCAGCCGTCTTCGTTGATGTCGAAGCCGACGAAACTGATCCAGCCACCGCCGGTGTTGAGCGCGATGCCCTCAACCGGAACGGTGGCGATGGTCTCGGGCCGGGACACATCAAACGCCTGGAACCCCGTCCTAGGGCATCCGGCCACGGTGGGCTGCCTCCAGGTCACCAGGCTGCCGGCGGGCCATGCCTGGGGCAAGAGGCAGGCCGCTTGCGAGACATCGAACGTCCGCTGGGCGCCGTTGGTGTCCAACCGGTGAATCAGGCTCCGGTTGTCGGGGAACGTCGACCAGACGAGGGCCTGCTCGTCGCCCCGCGGACCGTCCAGAAAGGCAGCGCCCTCCACCACCCGTTCGGGGGAGCCGCCATCGATCGCTACCACCCAGAGGTCCTTGGGCCGCTGCGGGCCCGAGGTGGCTGGATCGGCGGTCACCAGCGCCACGTGACCGGCGCCCATGGCAACCCGCACCAGATCGTCGCCCGCCAGGGCCTCCACCGCGTGAGGGGTGTCGAGAGCCTCCACATGGCGCAGGCGTAGACTTCCGCCCTCGGCAGCCTCGACCCAGAGCAGCCAGCCATCCTCGGCGCCGAGGACCTGGCGGGTGGCCGGCTCGTCAATCAGGACCAGCCCTGCGGCCGGGGAGGCAGCAAGAAGGAGAAGAAGTGGGAGGAGCATGCCTCGCATCACGCTGGCGAGGCAGTGGCGCAACAAGAGCGCGACGGAATCAGCCGAGGAGGGTGATCCCGCCGACCTGCACGCCCACGGTACCCTTGGCGATCTGCTCGGTCTCGGCGTCCGCTCCGGCCTCGTCGCAGGCACCGGTGCAGACGTCCACCAGGGCCGTCCAGACCTTACCCGTGGTGGGGTCGATCTCGATGTCGAAGAAGTCGTACATGCCGCCCACATCGCCGAAGCAACGCCCGTGGCAGCTGCCGCGCTTCAGGGGCTGGTCTGCCGGGTGGGCCAGCGTCGTGGCGAAGATGGGGTCGGCGTCCTGTGCGTTGAGGCTCATGCCCACGTAGGCATTCCAGGTCGCGGCGCGCAGCTCATCGGTCATGACCACGTCGCCTTCGTCGTCGAACTCGTGGACGTCCCAGCCGCTTGGGGTGGTGGTGCCCACGTACAGGAAGGCGATGCGGCCGGCGTCGCCAGCGGTGATGCTGGGGAGCTTGGCGGCGGTAACGCCGGGGGCAGTGACGTCAAGGGGGGTTTCCCAGGTGACGCCGGAATCGCGGCTTACGGAAACGAAGGCCCGCGTGCCGTTGCCGCCGATCCAGAAGTAGTACGCCACGCCGTCCGTGTCGGTGGCAACGATGGCCTCGTGCACGCCGTCCTGGAGCATGTACTCCTCGCCCTCGGCCACGACCACCTGGTCCCAGGTGAGGCCGCCGTCGTGGCTGACACCCACCATCGGGACGCCGCAGTGACCCTTGGGAAGGTACACGGTGCCGTCCGCCCAGGAAGCATGGCCGTGGCCGGTCAGGCTGCCGCACAGCCAGGCGCCCACATCCTCCCAGTCCTCCACCAGTTCGGCCGGCTTGACGGGCTCGGCGAACACAGGGGTGCTGGGCAGCCAGCTCAGGCCGCCATCGGGGCTGATGGCGCACTTGGACTGGGCCACCTGGTTGCTGCACAGGTACAGGTTGTTGGGGTACAGCAGGGTGTTTGTGATGGCCGTCGCGGGGCCGGCGAACAGGGTCGGGTGGTCGGCAGCGGGCGTCGGGCAGGCACCCTCGCGCGTCATCCAGGTCTCACCCAGATCATCGCTCCAGGAGACCTTGTTGCACAGCACGTGCGGGCCCATGTCGAGGGCGTAGACACGACCCGTGGTCGGGTCAACGTAGACGTACGGGTCGAACGAGTAGGGGTGGGTCCGCTCGCCTGCGATCTGGGGGCTTTTGTCCTCCCAGGTGGTGCCGTTGTCGGTGCTGCGGAACAGGATCGTTGTCGGTAGCGTGCCGTAGGCGGGCACGTCCAGGTCGAAAGCGATGCTGGCGTAGAAGGCCGCGCCGTCGGGCGTGATGCCGATGGTCGGTTCGCCGCTGATGCGGTCGGTCACATGGATCAGGTCCAGGCGGGGCAGGTCGCCCCCGTAGGCAGTCGAGGCTACCTCGGCCCCGGCGGCGTTGGTCACCCACACCGGTGTTGGGATGGCCCCGATCAGTTCGTCGCCACTTTCGGAGCCGCTCTCCAGGCAGCCAGCGAGGGTCAGCGCCACCATGAGGGTGGCGACCAGGAATGCACGCATGGAGCCAGGCCCGACCTTCTGGTTGATAGGCGTTGTGCGAGCATTGCGGCCACCTGGGGTGCCAGGGACCGCGGACGGCGGTGGTCGGCTAGGGGGCGCTCGGGGCGGGCAGGGGCGCGGGGTCCTCCCGCCGCGCGGCCGGGCGACCGTGCCGAAGGCGTTCACGCCAGGGCAACTCGACGAAACGGTAGGCCAGCGCCGCAGCCAGCAGAGAAATCACGGCCGAGGCAACGGCCACCCCGGGCCCCGCGAGAAGCCCCGCCGGAGCCAACGCCGCCGCTTGCTCGACGTACACATGAACGGGCACATGCAGGAGATAAAGGGCGTAGCTGATCTCGCCCAGATACTGCAGGGGCCGCACCCCCAGTGCCTTCGCCAAGGGGCCGCCCTCCGCCAGGCCGACGAACAATGCCGCGTAGAGGGGAATGAGCAACGTGGTGTTCATCATGTTGGGTTGAACCCAGGTCGTGCCGACGACCGCCAGCAAGAGGCCGCCCGCGATGGCCGCCATGGTTGTGCCACCCACGCGCCTGTCTGTTGGCTCCGCCGCCCGCCGCTGGAACCATCGGCAAGCGACGATGCCCGCAACGAAATCAGGCAAGCGCATTACCGGATGGCGATACAGCAGTTCCCGCAGAACGCTATCGTCATCCCACCCCGCCGTTACTTGCAGCACACGCAGCGTCGCCGTGGCAGCCCACAGCACCCCGGCCAGCAGGGCAGCCCGGCGCAGAGGCATGCGCGCCAGGCGGGGCAGGATCAAGGGAAAAAGGAGATAGAAAAACGCCTCCACTGAAAGGGACCAGCCCGGCCCATTCCACTGGAGCTCCGCGCCGGGGGTCCAGGACTGGATGAGCAGCGGCGCCGAAAACACCACGGCGACCAAGTGGGCAATCCCGCCCGGCGCGAGGCCAAAGTTGACAAACCATGCCCCCAGCAAGAGTGGGAACGCAACCACGAGCGCCAGCGCGTACAGTGGGTACACACGCGCGACGCGGGCCCTCCAAAACGACAAGGCAGTGCCGCGCAGGGCGCCCCCCGGCGTCAGGTACGCGTAGGTGAGGATGAAGCCGGATAGGACGAAAAACAGGGACACGCCCGCCTGGCCCGTGGCGGCCAGGGCCCCCATCACGGCAGGGACCGCGAAATCTCCCGCGGCAACGTAATGGAAAAGCACGACATGGGCGGCTGCGAAGAAACGCAGCCCGGTGAGCGCCGGCAGTGGCGGCCTGCGTGGCCGTAATTCGCTGACTCCACCCACGCTTCCCATCGATTTTCGACCCTGCCGGTCCATATGAAAGTTCAGGTTACGCACCCGCGCGTCAACGAAAACAGACGCCCGCTTTTTGCGCATGGACCCCGCAGCCCTGCCACTTTCCGGTCGCCGCCACGACAGCTACGGGGCCAGCCGCAGGACATGAACGCCCTGGCGCGCGTCGGCAAGGTACATGATTTCCCCCACCAGCGCCGCTGCGTCGGCGAAGCCGGATCACGGTCGAAACCAAGGATAGACGGCGCGCGCGCAGGCTCCCGGATGTCCAATGCCCAGACACCGGCGCCTCCCCAGGGCACCACAACGGTGCCGTCACGCAAGTCGAAAATCTCCGTCGTGAACGCGGCGCCGTGCTCACCGCCAGGCCGTTGCCAGGTGGCAATCTCCACGATGTTGGCCGGGTCCGTGGTGTCCAGCACCGGCAGATGACATTCCGACTTGGGGGCGTACGCGCACTGGCTGGTGGCGATCTCCGAATCGCGTCGGTGGCATAGCCGACACCAGGCTTCTGCTAGCTTAGAGGTCGCGGGGCAGCCCCGCGGCGCTCCGTTTTCAGTGCTTCGCCGATTCAGCCATCCGCTGCGCAACGCGCTTGATGACTTGCTCCTTGGAGCCCTTCTTGGCGACGAGGACGCGACCCGACTTGCGCCACGGAACCATGGGGTCCCGGGCATCCTCCTCCAGTTTCGGGTCGAGGCCGGAGCGCTTGGCCGCTGACTCCACCCATGCGACGTCGGGGTCCTTCACGGCCAGACTGACGGAGACGCGGCGGCCCTGTGCACGGCTAAGCTTCCGGTTGAAGTACCGGGGCCACAGCACGAAGCGGTCTCCGCCGCGGGAAACCATGGTGCCTACTCGACCAGAACGCCGTTTAGGGCGCCGTGCTGGCCGGGGCGGCTGGTCACGCGGGCCTTGCCGAGGTTGGTCTCGACGATGGCGCCCTTCGTGATGATGTTGCGGCGAACGTAGTGGATGTTGGCCGGGTTTTCGACGACCGTCTTGAGGTCGGCGACCTTGGTCTTGCCGTCCTTGCCGGTCACGTTGATCTTGTCCGTTGACAGGAGCTTGATCTTCTGGTTGTCACCCTTGGCGCGCACAAGCTTCTGCTTGTGGCCGGCCACATGGGTTTCGAGGCGTTCGCGGGCCACTTCGAAGCGGCGCTTGCCGCGGGAAGAAATGAGGCGGCCGCCAGTAGACTTGCGTCGGGATTCACCTTGCCATAGAGCCATGGATTCACCTGGAGTGGATGGAGCGGCCGAGAAGGAGGTGGTATATGAGCGTTGGTTTGGGTGGGCGAGCCGTTGAACACGCCGCCCTCGTCCGCCGGCAAGGTCCCCTGCTGGCTCCGCTGGCCTAGAGGCTCGTTGACCCGACGAGGGCCACGCGCTTGCCGGCGCCCAGGTTCTTGAACCGATTCTAGTCGGTCTCGAAGTCCGCCTCGGGTGGCGCGCCGGCAGCTTTGTGGTTGGCCCCGTCGCGCAGGGAGAGCTTGTGCCGAACCAGGGGGACGAGGCCGCCTGCGCCCAGAATCTCGACGGCCTTGGCCGAGAGGGGTATGCCCTTGACCTCCGCCCCGGAGGCCTCGTTTCGCACCGTGCCCGCCGTCAGGTCGACGCTGACCGTGTCACCCTCGGCAACGAAGTTCTTGGGAAGGTCGGGTACCTCGAGGACGGGAAGGCCAACGTTGACGGCGTTCCTGTAGAAGATGCGGGCGAAGCTGCGTGCGACGACGACGGGAACGCCGGCTCCCAGCATGGCCAGCGGTGCGTGCTCGCGGCTGCTGCCGCATCCGAAGTTGTCGCCTGCCACGAAGATGTCCCCCCTCCGGACCTGACTCGGGAAGTCCTCCCGCCAGCCCTCCAGCAGGTGCTCGGCGAGTCCCTCCTTGTCGATGATCGTGAGGTACTTGCCCGGCGTGATCATGTCCGTGTCAACGCTGTCGGGCAGGGCCCAGGCTCGGCCCTGGAAGCGCGTCTGGAACGCCATCGCGGCGGGGCAGGAGGCACCTCCGGTTAGGGCTTTGGCCGTCCGCCGCGGCCCGAGGACCAGCATGCCCGGCCGCCGCACCGATTGGATAGGCCGGTCGCGCTCACTAGGCCCTAAGTGTCCTGCCCCGCTGTCCTCGTCATGGCCATACGTGTCGCATTGGTGCCAGCGTTGCTCCTGCTTGCTGGTAGTGGTGCGGCGGAACACAACCGCGTCATCTGCGAGGACGAGTCGCGGGAAGACAACCGGTTCATCCAGGGCTGCACGGATGCCCACACTTGGGGTGGGGCCACCATCGACCTCATCGTTCACGACTGTACTCAGCCGGCGTGCGCCAGTGAGGAGCCCCAGCCGCGAAGCTTCTACCCGCTCGGTAACGAAGCCATCGATATCGAATTCCGGGCCTGCTCTCCTACTCCGGGCACCGTTATCCTGGCCTGGCAGCGAACCTTCTTCTACGCGTTACCCACCCCCGAAGCACGGGAGGTCAGCTTGATTATGCTGGAGGAGACAGGCGACCCCGCGTGCCCGTTCATGGGCGAGTTCTTTGACCGCTCAAGGTACCAGCTGTTCGACTATCCGAACTGGGACAGGTTCCTCGCCGAGTGTGTCCATGCCTCCGTGGTGCTGCATGCCGGCGACGCAGGCGGCATCGCCCACGGGCGCGGCTGCACCTGGGACTCCGGCTGATGCGCACGGGCTGGGGCCTCCGGCTCCCAGTCCAACGCCGCGGCGTGCAGCGTCGCCCCAGGCTGCAATGCCCGATTTTTCCCCTGCCCTCACGAAGACCTCCGAGGCAGCACCTGAGGTCGTCCGGCTGGCTGGTGCGGCAACGCCTGATGCTGGAGTAGCGCGGGAGGGCCGGCGCCCGGCACCGGCATTCGAAAGTTCGGTATTGTCCACCTATTCCGGTCCCGCCGCGGACTTACCGAATGCATGCGTTGGCGTGGGAGTCGGCTACGGCGCATGACGAGCCAAGCGACCGATAATTATTATTGCTATCATCTTAATGTGGGCTTGGGCGTTGCCCAGAGGTGAACCATGTTTGATGTCACGTTAGAATACCCAAGTGAAGTCGTGTCAAAGAGTGGCGAGCGCACCGCGCTGCGCGCCTTTGGGTACTGGACCAGCAACGGCGAACCGATGCCTGGCAAGCGGTTTGCCGCGCCCCCGGGTGCGAACGATTTCCACCTCAAGGTCAGGTTGCTCGGTGTTCAATTCACAAAGGACGGGAAACCCATCGGACCACTGCATCCGACGCCGCAGGGCGCCAATGACGTCCACATAAGGCTCGCAGCAGAGGAGCCGGAGGGCCCCGTGACCAGCTTGGTCGCCGCGCTGGAAGCCGAGGGGGGGACCGAGGAGGCGTCCCGCATCGCCGCGGCCTTGCGCGACGCCCTAGCCGAGCAAGGGTGCTTGTAGCGACAATCGTGCGCGCGTGGCCAGGGCGGGTCAGGCAGCGATGCTGCCGGGCCCACGAAGCGCGGATTCACCATCTGCCTTTCCCGGGCCGTCATGGCCACGGGGCTCGCCTCGCTCGGTAGGTCTTTGAGTTTCCGTGGCCCACGCGCCCCTTCAAGTTCCGGTCGGATGGAAAAAAATGCATGCTTCGCAGCCGGCTAGCACGCCGCCCATGCCCCCCGGAGCAGGCGCCGCAACGAGCGGGTTTTCACATGTCGCCGCCAGCCACGGTGTCCTTCAGGCCCCTGGTCGGCCGGCGCGCCCGGGCGCGTCGCTGAGTGCTGCCCCGAGCGCGACCAGACGGATTGGCCGCGGACCGATCGCCTGTGCGGACCCGGAGGGTTGAGAGGTTTTCCTCGTCAGGCTAGCTGAGACCGGTGACTCGGCGTGCCCGTTCAAGGATGCATGCACGACCGCTCGAGGGTCGGGTTGGTAGATATCCCCCACATGGGCCGGCCCTTGGACGAGTGCGTCCACGCGTTCGTTGTCGTGCATGCGCAGGAGGCGGGTGGCACCGCCCATGGTCACGGTCGCAGCTACGACTGACAACGTCACACGCGGTGGATCCGAACTGGGACAGGTTCCTCGCCGAGTGTGTCCATGCCTCCGTGGTGCTGCATGCCGGCGACGCAGGCGGCATCGCCCACGGGCGCGGCTGCACCTGGGACTCCGGCTGATGCGCACGGCACGATTCTGGACACTTCGGACACGCCCCGCCAATGCGAAGTATCGTTTGGGGTTTGTTTCCCCGGATGTCACGCTTTGCCTTGGTGGTGGCGCTTGTTCTGGCTGCCGGCCCGGGCCTGGCCGAACACAGTCGCCCCGTCTGCGAGGAGGAATCGTACCAGAACCACTGGAGAGTCAACGGGTGCACGGACTCCCGGACATGGGGCGGAGCCGCAATCGATCTCGTCGTGCACGGTTGCGACGACTGGAACAACTATGCATACTGCCGCCCGGGAGGCCAACGCAGCGGATCCGTTCCAGGCGAACCCATCGATATCGAGATGACCGCCTGTGCCTCCGAACCGGGAGTCGTGATCCTCAACTGGCAGCGCACGGCCTTGTACGGCGTGCCCATGCAGTCGTCCGAGCAGGACCTGCCGCGCATCCTGGACCTCGAGGCAACAGGCAACGTCGATTGCCTCTTTCGGGCGCATGTCCTCGACCGCTCCTATTACGGCCTGATCGACTACCCGCACGCGAGTCGACCCTTGGATGAGTGCGTCCACGCAACGGCCGTCCTGCACACCGAGAACAGCGGCGGCATCGCGCACGGGCGGGGCTGCCACGCAGACGGCGGCTGATCCGCCCCCCCCCGGCGGCCCACCGGCGCACGCGCTGCCGTCCCCTCAGGCCAACAGTTCGCGTGGGTCGGTGAGCCGACCTTCTAGCGCCGTCACCGCCGCCGTCGCCGGGCTGACTAGGTAGGACTTGGAGTTGGGGTGCCCCATGCGGCCCTTGTAGTTGCGGTTCGACGTGGAAACGCATACCTCCCCGTCGGCCAAGACACCGCCCATGCCTCCGAAGCAGGCGCCGCAACTGGCCGGGTTGAAGATGCCGCCGGCCTCCACGATGTCCTTGAGCACGCCAGTGTCCAGGCAGCGGTTGTAGATGGAGGTCGAGGCGGGGAACACCACCAGCCGGGTGCCGGCCTTGACATGGTGCCCCTTCAGGATCGCCGCCACCTCGGCCAGATCCTCGTAGCGGGCGTTGGTGCAACTGCCGATGAACACCTGGTCCACATGGCCGACCTTGGCCGCCGCCTCGCGCACGGGCACCACGTTTTCGGGGCTCTGCGGCAGCGCCACCAGGGGTTCCAGTTTGGAGCAGTCCACGGTGACGGTGCGGGCGTAGCGGGCGCCAGGGTCGGCTGCAAGGTCCGCGTGGTTGCGAATCTCATCCCGTCGTCCGTTGGCCATGGGTGTCGAGTCGAGGTAGCGCAGGGTCTCCTCGTCGGGTGCCATCATGCCGGTCTTGGCGCCCATCTCCGTGGTCATGTTGGTGAGTGTTAGCCGCTGGTACATGGGCATTGAGTCCAGGGCGGGGCCACCGAATTCGACGGCCTGGTAGCGGGCGCCGTCGTCGCCGATGCGGCCGATAATGGACAGGACAACATCCTTCGAGGCGACCGGGCCGGCCAGTTCCCCCTCCATCTCGATGCGAATCGTTGGCGGCACACGCAGCCAGATTTCGCCGGTGGCAAACACCGCCGCCATTTCGGTGGGGCCAATGCCGCACGCAAACGAGCCGAGCGCCCCCGCCATGTTGGTGTGGCTGTCGGTGCCAACCACAAGATCGCCGGGCAGGCAGAAGCCCTCCTCGGCCAGAATCTGGTGGCAGATGCCCTGCCGGCCGATGTCGTAGAGGTGGGGCAGGTTGAAGCGCTTGCAGAAGGCCCGGATCGACTGGTGCATGCGGGCGCTCGATTCGCTGCTGGCGGGTACCCAGTGGTCGATGGGCACCACCACGCGGTTGGGATCCCACACCTGCTTGGCTCCCATCTCCTCGAAGGGCTTGACCAACTGGGCCAGGGCCTCGTGGGCCATGGCGGTGTCAACGGTGCAGTCAACGACCTCGCCAACAGAGACGGAGGGCTGGCCGCTCTTGAGTGCGAGGACTTTTTCGGGCAGCGTGGCGGCCATCAGGCGTCCAGAGGCGTTGCGTATATGTGGCTTATCAAGGCGGTGTCCAACGGAGCTCGTGAGCAGTTGTTGGCTCGTGATGGCCGCTTCGCGCGCTCAGATGCGCCCGCGAAGCCCTTTTTGCACAGGAGTCCGTTGACGCATCACCGCAACGGGCGGAGGGTTTTCATGCATGTATCAAGAAGCTTGATCCTGAGCGTGGCGCTGCTCTTTGGCGCCATCCTTCTACCTGCTTCACCCGTTTCCGCCGAATCAACCCACGTTGATTGCCGTTTACTGGGTGGTGGTGGCGGCCCATCGCGGGGTGTCTTCCGCCTCGGCTGCCCGTCGGCTACCGTCGAATGCGTCGACGACGAGAACGGCTCCGTTTGCCGCGTGGGAGCCGGTGCCGTGTCTGTTGTCGGCGGCGACTTCTGCTGGCGCCCCGCAGGCCCCCTCCAGCCCGATGTGCAGGCTGCCTGCGCCAGCGCCCTGGACGCTGGAGCAGACGGCATTGCAGGCACCGGGTGCAGTGACACGATGCCCGTGGGCGACGAACGCATCGTTCCCGGAGTCTTCGTCCGCGTGCGCGACCACGACGCCGGCCTGACCATCATTGGGTTCGCCGTCAGTTGCGGTGCTCGCACGGGCACCTGCGACATCAAGGTCCACGATGACCTGCGTCCCGACCCCGACTGCGACGCCCCGTAGAGTGTCATTGAAAACGAAAGGAGGCCAACGGCTCTGCTCCCTCGAGCCAGCGGGTGGAACGGGCTGTCCGGGGGGTGGAAGCCGTCGTCGGCCCTGCCTCTTTGCTTACCGTGCGGCAGATGCGCGGCGTGTCGCGCCGATTGCCGACAGCAGGCCATGACGGGCGCCCGAAAACGCGTTGGCCCTGCCGGGGTCACTTCCAGGCACCGCATCTCGACCTTATCCTGGCTGGGTCGGGCCCGGGCCTAACGTGGGCCGGGCCCGCCGACGGCCATCCTCCTGCGGGCCAGCACCTAAGCGCCTGGCGGTACCATTTGAAGAAGGCGTGCCCGGCAGTGGCCCGCCGGAGTCTCCATGGCGAAACCCAAGATTCTGGTCGCTCACGACCTGCGAGCCGGCGGCGCATCGGCTTTCGATGCTGCCGTCGCCCTGGCCCGCGACCTGGGCGCAGATCTGGTGCTCGCTCACGCCTTCAGGGCGCGGTACATGAGTCAAGCAGACGTCATCCACGTTTCCCTATCCAACCTGCGTGATCTGGAGGCCATGGTCGAACTGGCGGACGCCCATGAATTGACGGAATCGTGGGCCAACAAGGCCCGGGCGGAAGGCCTGGCGGTGTCAACGGATGTCGGGGAGGGTGATCCGTCCAAGTTCCTCTTGGCAGCCGCCGAGCGCCACGACGCGCTGATGATCGTGATCGGCGGCGGTGGGGCGCGGGGCCTGCGTCGCCTCGTTCATGCATCGGCGGCGGCCGGGTTGCTGCGTCACTCACGCCGCCCGGTCCTGATTGCGCCTCCGGCCCGGGCCGGGGCCAGCCGGCCAGACCGGCCGAGCCGGGCGGGCACGCAGCCGCCGCCAAAGGCTGCAACGGCAGCGGCGACACCAAAGGGAAAAAGTATGACGCGAACCCAACGTTAACGGGCTGGGGAGCATCTTGGAGCAAGAAATAGCAAAACCGACCATCGTCGTAGCGACTGACTTTTCGAAGGGCGGCACCCGGGCGTTCGAGGCCGGCATGCGACTGGCCAGCGACATGAACGCCGGCATGGTGCTGGTTCACGCGTTCCAGCCCCACATCCTGACTCGTGCCACGGCGCCCATGGCACGTGCCGATGCCCTGGCCCGCGTTGAGGGGGAGGTGGACCTAGACGAAGCCCTGGAGTTGACGGCCAAGTGGGCCAACAAGGCACGCGGCGAGGGCCTGGATGTCGAGACCGTTGCGCGGGAGGCCGACGCGGCGGAACTCATCCTTGAGGCGGCACAGGAGCACGGCGCCTTCATGATCGTGGTTGGCACCCACGGCCGCACCGGGCTGCGCCGGCTACTCATGGGGTCGGTGGCGGAAGCGGTGTTGCGGGGCGCCGATCGGCCGGTCCTCGTGGTTCCACGTGTTGAGGACGACGAATGACCGAAGGCGGCGCGCTCCTGGTGGCGGTGGATTTTTCCAAGTATGGGCAGCATGCCTTCGAGTCAGCCATCCGGCTGGCTGGCGACCTCCGCGCCCGTCTCGTGTTGCTACATGCGGTACCCGGGCGGTTTCTTGCCGCGGGGCCAGAGTACGTCGTAGCTGGGCTGCGCGACGATGTGGAGACCGTCGAGGAGGAGGAAGAAGCCCTCGAACTGACCGCCATGGCCAACAAGGCCCGGGCTGAGGGACTGGAGGTGGACCCGGTGCTCCGGGAGGGTGATCCGGCAACGATCATCCTGGAGGAGGCGGACAAGCACGACGCCGCGCTGATCATCCTAGGCACGCACGGCCGAACCGGTTTCCGGCGCCTCATGCTGGGCTCGACGGCCGAAGCGGTCAGTCGCCGGTCGGCCAGGCCGGTCCTGATTGTGCCCCACCCGAACCCTGAGTGATCGCCTGGGGCTGCCGCAGGTGTTTTCGCGGGCGAGGGCCTCGTGCGCCCATGCGTTCTTGGCTGCTGCTGATTGTGCCCCTGCTCGCCGGGTGCCTAGCCGGAGATGAACCCGCCTCCCTGCCGGCTCCCGCCCCCGATTACCTCCTGCCCTACGTCGGCAGCCACCCCGGATACGCCTACGCGACCTATGGTGCCCAGGGCGATGTGCCTGCCGCATGGGAGCCGACGCCGCACCGCGGGCTTCCGGATACCCTTGGCAGTCTGGCCCATCTCGCCCGCGCGGACGTCGCAGGCGGCGCCGGTATCGCCGTGTTTGGTCACCATGCCTACGTCGGCAGCCAGGGGGGGCCGCTCAGCGTGGTCGACATCAGCGAGCCCGAGGCGCCCCGCACGGTAGCCACTCTGGATGTGCCCATGCGCGACGCCGAAACCATTGCCTACCCGGACGGGCGCCTGGTGCTGGTGTCCACGGGCGGCGGCGGCACGGTCTACGTTACCGACATCACCGACCCGGCCAAGCCCACTCCTATCACCCAGATCGACATGGCCCACACCAGCCACAACCTCGCCGTCGTGCCTGGCACGCCCATCCTGTACAACAGTCCCAGCGGCGGCGGATCCACGGATATCTGGGACTTGAGCGACCCCGGCAAGCCCATTCTTGCCCTCGACTGGGACAACGGACGGGGCTGCCACGACATCATGTGGTACATCAACGCAACCGAGGGCAAGTACCGTGGCTACTGCGCCGGGCTCAGCGTGACACAGATCTGGGACGTCACGCAGCCCCTGGCCCCCACGGTCATCTCCGAGATCGGCCTGCCGTCCTCGACGCCCCTCTCCATCAGCCACCTGGCCATGGTGAACCATGACGCGACCCTCCTGGTGGTCGGCGACGAAACCGGCGGCGGGGCGCTGCCGGCGTGCGATTACTACCTTGAGAATCCCCTGACCGGTGAAACCTTCAGCGGCCCCAGCGGCAACCTGTGGTTCTACGACATCACCGACGAGACAGCGCCGGACTACCGCAGCCGCCTCAGCGTGGCCGCCTACCAGAGCCATGCCACCTGCACCAGCCACTTTGGCCGGGTCATTGAGGACACCAACCACCTTGCCATGGCGTTCTACGGCGCGGGCGTCGTTCTGGTTGACTTCAACGACGTGGACAACCCGCGCATCGTGGACCAGTGGCGACCCATCGCCGCTGATGGCGCACCCGGGGTAACGTGGGATGTCTGGTATTACCAGGGCTACCTGTTTACCGGTGACACGACCCGGGGCATGGATATCCTGACCCTTGGCGAACCCATCCTGCCCGTGTAGGCGAGTTTCTTGCACCCTTTATGCTGCAACTTTAGCATCATCGTGCGCAGCAGCTAAATGGCAGAACCTGGCGTCGCCGGATTGTTCCTTCGGGAACGCGTGATAATATGAACACGATGAAGACTCTGGCCTGTACCCTCGTGCTGCTGGGAACCGGTCTCGCCATGACTTCCACCACATCCGCCCATTTCCCCTGCGAGGGCGAAGCCTGGACCGCCCACTTCGTGGAGCACGCCGTATGGGCCGGCATGGACTACGAGGAAGCCTGGGCTTACCTGCTCGCTGAGGGCTGCGACCCGAACGACATCCGCAAGGTCATCTGCAGCTACTACCCCGGCGCCTGCGCCGTGCCGCTTGACCTCGAGGCCGCCGGCATCACGGTGAACCCGGGCAACGGTGGCGTCGTGGTCCATGACGCCTGCGAGCGCGCCAGCCCCGACAACCAGTACAGCTGCCGCTCCAAGCACCTGCCCACGCTGCCCCAGGTACCCCGACCTACGCTTCCCGCCGCCCCCATCACGCTGTCCATCGGCGACGACGCGCCGCCCCCCTGCACCAACAGCCCAGGCACCTTCTTTGCCGGTTACGCTTACCCCGAGCCCAACGGCCCCGCCGTTGCGATCTGCATCGGCTACTAGCTGGACAAAGCAAGCTTGCCCCCCTTCCCCCAACCCGGTTTGCAGGCAAGACCGCAACCCGGTCTTTTTACCCGAACCCCGGCTGCGCCAGCCATGGCCTTCCCGTGGGTGCCCGTCATCATAGGCGTCGTCCTGGTCCTGATCGTCATTTGGGCGATTGCGCTTTACAACGGCTTCGTGCGAGCCGAGAACCGAATCGACAACGCTTGGGCGCAGATTGATGTCCAATTGCAGCGGCGGGGCGAACTGATTCCCAACCTTGTCGAGACGGTCAAGGGCTACGTCAAGCACGAGCGGGAAACCCTCGACTCGGTCAC
Organism: Thermoplasmatota archaeon; assembly: GCA_041600695.1. Taxonomy (GTDB): domain Archaea; phylum Thermoplasmatota; class E2; order JACPAO01; family JAHFTW01; genus JBFJVP01. Next base: position 19,638 of record JBFIJP010000016.1, read on the forward strand.
CCAGGCCCGCGCCGCCCTCATGAAGGCTGGCAGCCCGCAGCAGAAGATGGCCGCCGAAGGCATGCTGGAGCAGGCCCTTGGCAAGTTGTTCGCCGTCGCCGAGGCCTACCCCGACCTGAAGGCGAACACCAACTTCATCCAACTCCAGGACGAGCTGACGCACACGGAAAACAAGGTTGCCTTCTCCAGGCAGGCCTACAACGACGCCGTTCTTGCGTTCAACAACGCCATCGAGGTGTTCCCCGCCAGTATCATTGCCAACATGACCGGCAAGGGCCAGGAGCGCGAGATGCTTGAGGTTCCGGTGGAGTCCAAGGCGGTCCCCAAGGTGTCGTTCTAACCCATGGCACAAATTCCCCTCGACGAGCAGATTCGTCGCAACAAACGCTCCACGGTGCGGTTGTTCATGGTGATGTTCGTCATCCTGTGGGGCCTTGTGTGGGCCATCGGGTACATCCTGGGCTACCCGCCCATTCTGACGGGCGGTTTCGCCCTCGTCTTTGGCCTCGTGTACTTGGCCAGCGCCAGCAGCTTCAGTGTTGACATGATCCTGAAGGCCGCCCGGGCCCGGCCCGCGGACCCCCGGGTGCGGGAAGAGAAGCTGCTCATCTACAAGGTCGAGGAAATCGCCATCGCGGCCGGCATCCCGCCGCCGAAGGTGTATGTGCAGGATTCCCGGGACATCAATGCGTTTGCCACCGGGCGCAAGCCCGAGGAGGGCGTCATTGCCGTTACCAAGGGTGCCATGGCGCTGTTGAACCAGGAGGAGATGGAGGGGGTCCTGGCGCACGAGATCGCCCACATCCAGAACTCCGACATTCGCATCCAGACCTACGCCATTGCGCTCATCGGCATCATCGCGATGATCGGTGAGATGGTGTGGTGGAGCCTGATCATGGGCGGCCGCGGCGGGGGGAAGCGGGACATGCACCCCGCGCTCATCGTGGTCGCACTCGTTCTCATCGTGCTTGCGCCCATCCTGAGTCGGCTCACCTACATGGCCATCAGCCGCAATCGCGAGTACTTGGCCGACTCCACGGGAGCCTACTTGACGCGCAACCCGGAGGGGCTGGCGTCGGCGCTGGAAAAGATCGCCGGCACGGAGCCCGAGGACCACCACGGCGGTGACCGGACGGTGGCGAGCCTGTATCTGGCCAACCCGTTCAAGCGCAC